>JALSJK010000071.1 GCA_026989395.1 Methylomonas sp. | reverse complement strand
GCCGTCGACTCTGGAAGAACTGTGAAAGGCTCTTGAATTCAAGTTTACACATGGTCGTACTCGCATTTATTAGAATTTTACTGAATAGATCTTGAACAGGCTCTAATAAACTAATCGCCTGACTTAAATCGGCAATTGAACGTGGGACAGCATAAAAGCCTGAATTGACAACTCGCAACAATCTGGCTGATAAAGCCTGATCACGAGAAATAATATTTGCTACATTACTGGTACTGTAGTTCGGAGAATCAAGTTCATCACGCAGATCAAAATAAAGCGCAGGAGGCGTTGGCAGTTTATTCAGCTTTTTAAGCAAACCCTGCAATTGTTCATTGTCTCGCGTCCGCTGCCATACTGACAAGCCTCGATCAATTGCCTTGATAATATCTTCTGTAGGACACTGTGCTGAAAAGCATTGATGAGAATAATCCAGTGCCTTACCAATTTCATCGGCCTTATTATCAGATAACAACACAAACTGAATGGCCGATGTTACTCTGGCATTTACGTCGTTAAAAAAGGCTTTACATGATTTATGGGCCGCCCCAAAATGAGCAACGATCAAAGCAATTTGCCGTTGACTGATGATTTCCAGCGCTGCTTCAGCGGTATTAACGCGAATGCTTTGCCAGTTATCATGCAATTGGGGTAAGCTTTTGAGTGATTCTCCCTCGGTTTCAACGAGTAAAACAGTGGCCTGCATACTTAGAACTGATATTGATAACGAACATACAGAAATCGTCCCCGTGGGTTATGCAAGGCACGATTGAAAAAAGGCCATCCTTCAAAATTGGGATCTTCCGGCGGTGCCTTGTTAAATAAATTATCGACCCCGAGTTTTAAAGTATTTCCTGGAAGAAAAGACGGTTGCCAGACTGCCTGGATATCAAAAGTTGTCCAGGAAGCAATTTCGCTATCTGAATCAAGCCTTTCGTAGCCATCAATATAATTTACTGTCACACTGGCCTCATAATCCGATTTTTGCCAAACAACAGTACCTTGCGATCGCCAGCGCGGATAACCATCGCGGCCAGACAATTCTTCAAACGGTTCACCCGGAGCCGGAGATTGCTGAAAAGATCCCAGATAATTAGCGCCCGCTTTTAATTGAAGCTGGCCAAATTGTTCAAAATCCCATTTGAATGAACTCGATAAATCAAAACCCCACATACGTTGTTCTGCCACATTATTAAAAGGACTAAGAACAGAGGAAATATTTCCGGAGCTATTCCTGATAACATTTTCAGGGAACCGCCCTTCATTGTTAACATAGAATTGCGGACTGCTAATCACAGCATTCTCGTTAATAATATGCCAATAATCCGCAGTCACATTCCATTGATCAATGACATCCCAGGATAAACCAAAGCCCCAGGAAGTGGATTCCTCGGCATCCAGATCTGAATTACCGCTGGACGTAAATCTGACTTCTCGAACAACCCCTTTTTTTGGGTCATAAACTGACTCAAACCCGGTAATGTCACCACTGTATAGTTCATGAAGCGCAGGCGCCTTAAAGCCAGTGCCAATATTGGCTCGCAAAGTCAAATTATCAAATGGTTGCCAGCGTAATGCCATTTTAGGATTAAAAGTATCACCAAAATCGCTATAATGATCCCAGCGGCCAGCTAATTGTAGATCCAGAAACTCCCAAATGGGAATGCCTAATTCCAGATACATTGAAACAATATCCCGATCACCTTCAGAAGTTGTGCCACCCACTGTCAAAACATCGCCGCTTGCCTGAACATCATCAAAAACATCAGAAAACTCCTCTTTCCGATATTCCGTACCAAAGGCCATTTTTAATGGCCCATAAGGTAACTCTATAACATCTCCATTGGCCCTGAAATCAACAGTATAAATTCGAGATTTACCCAGTCGTTCAGTTTGATAATTTACCGATGAAGGTCTGAAATTTGGACTACTACCCAATAGATTTAATGAGCCATTGGCAATTTGGGCATTAACTAGAGATTCCCTAGCATAACCCGAAATACCGGTAATTATTGACCTGATGTAACCGGTGCCAAAAGCTAATTCAAAATCCCAACTTTTGAATTTCCCATCTATACCGGCCAGAATATTGTAGGCATCAGTTTTAAACTGATCGACCCGTGGACCTAATTCGGCGAGTCGATAAATGACACCAACAACTGGCTCTGCAAAAGCGCTGCCATCGGTGACAAAAAACCCCGTTGGAGGTGCTAAATCTCTCTCAGATTCAGAATGACTATAGGTTCCGCGAGCAAATACACCAATATTTTCATTAAATTGATGTTCAAAGGATAACATCAATCCGGTTCTTTCTGTCTCTGGAATCAGAGTTGTGTAAGGCGCGAAGTCAAATTTGCAAAAGCCATCTACTCGTCTGTTTAATGGGCATCGAGGGTCGGGTTCCAAACTACCATCACCGGCAATATGAACGATAGTTCCAGGATTACCCGCAGCACTTCGGTCATCGATAACGCCATTAGCTGATCGGGAAATATCCCGACTCCGCGACATAATCTGGCTACGATTGAGATAATCCAAAGCAAAGGTTAAATTTGTTGATTCTGTTGAATAACCTGCTAACAAATTGAACTGCCCTTCTTCGCCATCGCCTTTCAAAGTGCCGCCGTATTGGCCTGATAACAACACGCCATGATAATCTTTCCGTGTTATCAGATTGACAACACCGGCAACAGCATCCGCACCATACAATGCTGAAGCGCCGTCTTTTAAAATCTCAATGCGTTCTATCGCGCCTAGCGGAATTAAATTAATATCAACAAAACTGTCATTATTGCCTGTGCCAATTTTGGACTGGCCAAACGGAAAAACGGGCAACCGCCGACCATCAAGCAATACCAGCGTTCGAGACAATCCTAAACCACGTAAATCAATTCCTGATGAAGCAGGTGCAGTTCCCTGTGTGAAAAACTCATTGATAACGCCAGCAGTCGTGAAAATATTCTTCTGAAAATATTCACTTATGGTTACCGCTCCAGAACGTTCAATAGTCTCCCGGTCAATAATAACAACAGGTGCAATACTGTCAAGTTCAGGCCGGCTGATATATGACCCGGTCACAACGAATAAGGTTAGATGGTGATTCGCGCGCAGCGCGGAGCCACCATCTGAACCGTTTGTTGGACAAGCCCGATGCTTAAATAACGTGGTGAGTGTTGCTATGAAAATAGCTTTTTGCCGATCAGCC
>JALSJK010000070.1 GCA_026989395.1 Methylomonas sp. | reverse complement strand
CTTGTACAAACTTCTTCGACAACCTCGATGAGCATCATGCTCCTTTGCGTGCATTGTTGAATGAAAAGTTTCAGATTATTGAGGGCAAAGCCGGGTATTCTTAATCGCGAATAGTATATATTCCGAAACCTTTTCAACTTGCCTCCTGGCCCTGCAGGTGGATTATGATTCTTAATAAAAACATCACCATCGTTTATGCAATTAACTTTATTTCAATGACCTTTATTCTACCATCTGTACCTCGGAAACATTTTTTCATAAATCTAGAAAGCACTAGTTTTAAACAGTGCAATGTATACAAAAGAATTTTTGTAGACATTTTTTGACTAAATCAAATTTGTCGTTAACAAAATATCAAAACTAAGGAACGAACATGAAACAAAACAAAATCATATTATTGTTAACCTGGTTTTTACTTAGCCATACTTTACCAACATTAGCTGAAACCTCACACCACTGGATCAGAACTAACCCCGGTGGTGGAGGTGCCATTGCAACAGTGGGTGCAACGGCTTCCGGCATCTTGGTCTCTGCTGCAGATCTTAGTGGAGTGTACCGAAGTATGGATGATGGCAAGCATTGGCAGCCATTAGGAGCAAACCAGGGCCTGAATGAATCTAATACAATCACCTTGGCTTTCCACCCCACAGACGGTAATACTTTTTTTGTTGGTACACCTAGCGGTGCTTATAAGACCACTGATGCCGGAAATCACTTTACTCAGGTTCATCAAAAGGCTTATGTCAGAAGTATTGCTATAGCAAAATCCAACCCAAATATTGGATATATTACCCATCAAAAAAAATGGGACCCAGATTGGGCACATGCTCCAAGCGAGGTATACAAAACAACAAATGGCGGCAATTCCTGGCATGCAGTAGCTGGGGAGAATTTTCCCAATAATTTGCATATTATTAAGCTAGTTGTGAGCCCAAGCAATGCAAATATTGTCTTTGCTTTAACCGGAACAGCACGATTTGGCTGTAGTCCTGCACGAATTTATAAATCTAGTGACGGAGGTGTTCATTGGTCCAGGATTGGTAAAAATCTGGGTGATGTCCTCGATATTGATCTTCACCCATCAAACCCGAATATTATTTTTCTCAGTACGTTTCATGTCAATTCGACAATTTCATGTTCTCTGAATAGTGAAATTAGCTTAGATGATTATCTGGGTGGAGATATCGAAAATCCTGGAGCTTTATATAAAAGTTCAAATGGTGGAATCAGTTTCACCAAAATGACTTCGACTGGACAAAACAATAAGCCCAATATTACTGGAATCATCAATGTCAATAAAGACAATCCTAATAATATTCGCCTTGCCAATATACTTTTCCCTTATGATTTTCCAGGAAACAATACCTGGATATTCAATCTAGATGCTGGGGTCTGGGAATCTAATGATGGTGGTCAAAACTGGACACAACTAAGCACGATGAAAGATTGGAATGCAGGATATGCTCAACACACTTATTTTGCTTTACTCCCTAGTTTTTATGGATTAACTAAAACTGTTACAAAAGACCAATTTAATGCTGATCGATTTTATGCATCCTTTGGCTCATGGGCTTGGTCCAGTATTGATGGAGGCCAAACTTTCAACAATATTTCGACGAAGGAAGATTCTATTGACACCGATACCTGGCTGTCTACCGGTGTTGAAAATATTGAGGGTCACGGACTAGATATCAGTAATTCAAATCCAGATATTATCTATATGGGTGGCTATGATATTGGCTTCTGGTATAGCCGAAATCACGGTAAATCCTGGCGTCAATCCATACCTGACTATACTTTTTACGGTCAAAAATACCTCACTGCATCCATAATAATCGATTTACATTCAGTATGTTACAGAATTCCAAAAGTGTATTTTTCAGCGTAAACAGTATATCACCAGTACCAAGGGTTTTCCTGGTTTGAAGGTGGGGGTGCAAATGTTTCTACTTTACTCAATGACCCGGAAAGAGAAAATGTAGTTTGGGCATCTTTTAGTGCGGAACAATATTCAGATCTGACTAAAGGTCAAATTGCAACAACAGGACTTTTTAAAAGTACCGAGTATGGAGAAAACTGGCAACTAATTGGTCACGGAAACGGATTCCCTGACATTCAACGTAATCGAGCAAATGGAGAATTGATTCCCAATTCGACATCCATCCGCATGTACGGTTTGTCTTTGGATATCAACAGCCCCATTAACAATAGAACACTTTACATGACGCTGAATGGAGATGTGTATAAATCTACAAATGATGGACATTCCTGGTCAAAAAAATTTAGTAACGGTGGATTAAAGTTTACGGCTGTAGACCATTTCGATAGGAAACTCGTATATGCTGGCGGTAAACAAGGATTGTATCGTTCGATTGATGCTGGAAACACTTGGAATAAAGTTAGCATTCCGGAAATGGAAGCTAACAATCAACATCAACCCATGCGCGATGAAATTATACCTACTGGGGTTGACTGGCTGGATGACGGAACCAAAGTATACCCCTGGGAAGGCGTTTTTGATATCAAAACTGACCCTAACAAACCCAACAGAGTTTATGTCACTGCTTTTGGTGAAGGAAAAGGTCTTTATCGCTCGGATGATGCAGGACTCACCTGGGAAAAATTACTAACAGATAATGAGATGCGGGGTATAGCAATAGCGCCTCAAAATTCTAATTTGATATACGTGACATCCTCCGAAAATTACTATTCAGGAGGAACAGGTAATTCTGCTGGTATTCAATATTCGACTGATGCAGGTAAACATTGGTTCGATGCCAATAATGGCATGGCCTGGAATTATGGAGGAATGATTGAAATAGAAACCGGTAAAAAACCTCATGTTTGGGCCTGGTCCCCAGGAACAGGTATTCAACACTCATTAATACCTGGAGATGATAGTGATGAGGATGGTATCAATAATATTTTTGATAACTGCCTGTCCATAGCCAACGATAGACAACGAGATACCGATCATGATGGCTATGGTAATCTCTGTGATGCAGACCTGGATAATAGTGGATTTGTCAGCTTTGCAGATCTGGAAATATTCCGCGCCCGTTTTGGCAGCTCAAATCCGGTTGCCGATTTGGATGGGAATGGATCAGTCAGCTTTCGTGACTTAAGTATTTTTAGAAGGCTTTTTGGCCAAGCTCCTGGTCCTGCTGCAGGATTTTGAATTTTAAAAAATGATGTGCTTATCAGTATATTTTGGTCGATATATACTATTCGCGATCAAGAATACACATTAACTAGCTGGCGCATTGTATTGATTGCGAATATAATAGCGACATGAATGATTACCACCTATCAGACGACGAG
>JALSJK010000069.1 GCA_026989395.1 Methylomonas sp. | reverse complement strand
TGTAGGCAGTGAAGGGAAGATTATTGGACTGGATCGTTTTGGCGAGTCGGCGCCGGCGGGCGATTTGTTCAAGGAATTTGGCTTTACGGTTGATAATGTCCTTAAACAGGTTCAAAACTTGATTTAAAAGCTAGCATGCTGTAAATAAACAATCAGAGAATATGGCTCTTTAGGTTATTGAGATTGTGAAATTTAAAGAGTCAATGTTTGCTGTCGAAATATAAGGGGAAATTAAAAAATGAAAAACATATTGAATGCTTTACTTGTCGGGGTAATCTCGATGGGTTATGTCTCGCTAACGCAAGCAAATGAGTATCCAGCTTCAGACTTTCAACCGAAGGTTCTTTATAAAGACGAAAGTTATAAACCTAGCTCTTCAAGTAGTTCTTCTACAGATTCAAAATATCCAGCCACTAACTTTCAACCAAAGGTTGTGTATAAGGATCCAAATTATAAGCCTAGTAAATCTAAAAAATCATCAGGCAAAATAAAATCAAATACTAGTTATAGCACTTCTTCTAGTAATAAAGCTGAGCCAGCTGAGGTTTATGCAAAAGCTGAAAAAAAGGAAGATTCTGATATGACGCTGGTGATCGGTTTGGTTGTTTTGGTGCTGGTTGGATTATTTTATGTAAAAAATAAGAGCGCACCTGCTGAAAAGAAGGGAGCAAGACGCAAACCCAGCTATAAAAAAGTTGTCGCAAGTGCAGGAGAAGGTCAATCGAGAGTTGCAAAATACCTGGCTGAAAAGCAAGGTGGTGCAACTGGCGTAGCAAAATATCTTGCAAGTAAGAAAGAAACTGCATCGAGCAGTGTAGCAAAGTATTTAGCAAAGCGGAAAGTTGCAGAAAGACAAAGTGCTGCTGCTAAGGTTTCTGGAGTAGAAAAATACTTACGAGATCGTACTTGATATCAAATTTAATCTAGAACCCTGCTGCATAGATTTGTAAGTTAGAACTTGCTTTGTTATTAATGCAATAGGCTATTAAAACCAAATTTTTATTTAACTTTAAGGTACCCGTTATGGCAAATTTACTTGAACAACTTAAGGAAATGACAGTAGTTGTTGCTGATACTGGTGATTTACAGGCAATAGAAACCTATAAACCCCGGGATGCAACAACAAATCCATCTTTGATTACTGCGGCTGCTCAAATGCCGCAATATCAAGATATCGTAGATGATACCCTCAAAGGAGCAAGAGAAACACTGGGAAAAGATGCTTCGGCGAATGATGTTGTAACATTAGCATTTGACCGTTTAGCCGTATCATTCGGTTTGAAAATTCTTGAAATTATTCCGGGCCGTGTTTCAACTGAAGTAGATGCTCGTCTTTCATATGATATTGATGGCACCATTGCAAAAGGTCGTGAAATTATTGAGCAGTATGAGACACAAGGTATTTCAAAAGAGAGAATACTTATTAAAGTTGCAGCAACATGGGAAGGCATCAAAGCTGCAGAAGTACTTGAAAAAGAAGGAATTCATTGTAACTTAACGCTATTGTTCGGTATTCATCAGGCTATTGCGTGTGCTGAAGCTGGCATAACGTTGATTTCACCTTTCGTAGGCCGTATTCTGGATTGGTATAAAAAAGATACCGGAAGGGATTCGTATCCACCTAATGAAGACCCAGGTGTGGTTTCTGTTACTAATGTTTATAATTACTATAAGAAATTTGGTTATAAAACTGAAGTAATGGGCGCGAGTTTCCGTAATATCGGTGAAATTACCGAACTGGCTGGTTGTGATTTACTCACAATTTCACCAGCATTGTTAGGTGAATTGCAATCAACTGAAGGAGATTTGCCACGTAAACTTGATCCAGCAAAAGCTGCGAATATGGATATTGAAAAAATCAGTGTAGATAAAGATACATTTGATCGCATGCATGCTGAAAACAGAATGGCTACTGATAAGCTTTCAGAAGGTATTGAAGGTTTTACCAAAGCTCTGGTAAGCCTTGAAGAGTTGCTTGCTGATCGTTTAGCAAAATTAGAAGGTTAATTGTTTAAATGAGTCAGACCTGATTTGTTTAACTCAGGTCTGAATTAATTTTTTTAAGTTGAAGAAGTATTTTTTTCCTTTTATTTATACCTTTTATTTATAGAAGGGAAGTATCAATACTCAGGATTGATTCATGTCACAAAAAGTATCAGATGTAGTTGAGGCCGGCGTTGTTACCGGTGATGGTGTCCAAAAGATTTTTGACATTTGTAAAAGCCAACAATTTGCACTTCCTGCTGTAAATGTTATTAGTACAGGTACTATTAATGCAGTTTTGGAAGCGGCAGCTAAGGTTAAATCTGCTGCAATTGTTCAGTTTTCGAATGGGGGAGCGCAATTTGTAGCAGGTAAAGGGCTTAAGTTAGAAGGGCAGCAATGTGCAATATTAGGAGCAATCTCCGGAGCAAAGCATGTCCATAATGTTGCAAAATATTATGGTGTACCTGTTATTTTACATACTGATCATGCGGCAAAAAAATTACTGCCATGGATTGATGGGTTATTAGATGCAGGCGAAAAACATTATGAAGAAACTGGAAGTCCGTTGTTTAGCTCTCACATGCTTGATCTTTCAGAAGAAAGCCTAGAAGAGAATATTGAAATTTGTGGTGAATATCTCAAGCGCATGTCAAAAATGGATATGACCTTAGAAATTGAACTTGGGGTAACTGGCGGAGAAGAAGATGGAGTTGATAATACTGATATGGATCAGTCGCTCTTATATACTCAGCCTGAAGAAGTTGCATATGCCTATGAACAGTTGAGCAAAATCAGTCCAAGATTCACAATTGCTGCTTCATTTGGTAATGTACATGGGGTTTATAAGCCTGGAAATGTAAAATTAACGCCAAAAATTTTAGATAATTCTCAGAAATACGTTTCTGAAAAATTTGGAGTTTCAGGAAACACATTGAATTTTGTTTTTCATGGCGGGTCGGGTTCAAGTGCAGAAGAAATTAAAGAATCCATTAGCTATGGTGTAGTTAAAATGAATATTGACACTGATACTCAATGGGCTACATGGAAAGCTGTTATGGATTACTACAAGGAGCATGAGGCTTATCTGCAAAGTCAAATAGGCAATCCTGAAGGGGATGATAAGCCAAATAAAAAATATTATGATCCGCGTGCATGGCAAAGGGCTGGAGAGCAAGGAATGGTGAAGCGCCTCGAACAAGCATTTGCAGAATTAAATGCTGTAGGAACTTTATAAGTAATATTTCGGGTTCCTTTTGCGAACCTAGTCTCAACAAAGCCTTGGTTTTAGTAAAACCAAGGCTTTGTTGTTTTTAGAGGTTTAACAATTCGTGTTTAGGATAGAAATCCTAAGTTTTTAACAGGGAATCGATGTAAGTTTGGAAAAACGGAATTGATTTCTGAACTGGAAAGTCCGAACCAGTTTGCCATGGTTGCAGCATATTGTTCAACTGAAGAGGTGGGAATAATTCTGCCATCCTCAACTGCATCGGGGCTGTTTTGTTGTAGTTTTGGCATTGTGCCAAAAATATCTCCACCATTCACACTGCCTCCCATTACCAAATTATGTCCCCCCCAACCATGATCAGTGCCATTATTATTGGGAGTCATTGAGCGACCAAATTCAGAAGCGGTGAACGTTGTTACTTGATTGCTTATACCCTGTTCTTCTAGTGCCGCATAAAATGCATTTAATGACTTGCTCAAGTGTCCAAGTTGTTGTGAATGCTTGGCAGTTTGATTATCATGGGTATCCCATCCCTCTAAGCCTACAAAAAATATTTGACGAGTGATATTGCTGTCTAGGTTATCCCTAATAGCAATGAGCTTTGCCACCATTTCTAATTGCTTTCCTAACCTATTATTGTTAGGAAATTTTGTGGCAAATGTAGGTGCGTCTTTTAGTGCATTGTTAATAATTTCCGTTAATGAATCAGAGCGTTGCTGGGTCTCAGCAAACTGGGATAGTAAAATATGATCATCATTAGTTCCTAATTGATAAAGATCACGGTATGCTTGTTCCATAGCATAATCTCCGGCGTGCCAAGGGAAATACAATGGCTCAACTCCATCAGCGGGAATTTCATACATGCTATGCTTGATTCCAGCTTGCCATAGATTTGCTTGCCAAGTGGTAAGATTTACTGCTGGAAGAGGTGAAAGACTGGGGTTTGGATACAAAAAATCTGTCATTCTTCCCGCCCAACCATAAGGGTTAATTGTATCTGTATTGGCTTTCATCCATAGATCTTGTTGATCAGCATGTGAAAAAAGTTGTGGTGGGATTTTTTTACTTTTAGCCTCATATTGAGCTTTGGTAAGAGGTTCAGCAAGTGTACCGACATTGGCAATAACCGATAGTTTATTTTGATTAAATAATTGCTGAATTTCTGTCATGATTGGATGAAAACCGTATGTATTTCCATCATCATAAGTTTGTGGAGAAATTGCTAACAGTTCATTACGATTAATTGCAATGCCTTGCCTGACATTTGCATATTGATTGTATGCGCTGTTGTTTTTGGGGGCAATCATATTAAATGAATCATTGCCCCCAAATAGAAATACACAGACCAGTGCTTTGTACTCATCATTAATAGATGCAGCATGTGCAGTTGAAATACCATCTAATACCTGAAGTAAGGAGCTCGAGCCAAGAGCGGTAGCAAGATTCCATTTTAAAAATTTTCTTCTGTTGATTTTATTGTTTTTCATGATGTTATTCCTTTATCTTTGAATCGCATATTCTGCGGATGTGGTAATAAGAATGATGAGATCACGAACCAATCTTTTGTCATCATTAATTTCAGAACGGTTGGTGTTGATATAATTAAGCAGAATGTTACGCATACCATCGGACATATTTCCAGAAGTTAAAATAAGATCCAGGCGGTTAATTAACTCACCAGGTTTTTTCATCAAGTTAGTTTCAGTTGTTAGATTTAATTTGGCTGGAACATATTCGTGAAAACCATCATCAAAGATAAGAGTAATCAAAGCCGAATATAATTTTTGGATTCTGGATTCGGAAGAAATTTGAAATTCAGGAGCAACTAGATTTGCTTTTTTTATTTTTCCCGCAGGGCTGAAATCAGGACGAAAAAAATTAAAAACTGAAGGGGAGCGAAGTGGCGCCTGTGAAAATTCACTTTCAGGCCAATAATAATGAAAGGCAACATAATTGACAAAACTAGGCATCCAGGGTGCAATTGGTTTTGATCCCTTGGCTTTAAATGCTCGCCAAATATGCGTAAGGCGCAATAGTGGTTCTCTTAATTTCCCAAAATGATTACTAGAAGAAGTGCGTGCTTCTTGATCCATTAGGATTGCCTTAACAACGGCTTTCATATTTCCCCGAGTACCTTGACCATCATTGTTAAATATTTTTGCAACCCGTTTAACATAAGCAGATGATGGGTTACTAGTTACCAGGCGCATGATTAATTGTTTGCTGATAAATGGCCCAACGTTGGGGTGATTAAAAATAATATCTAGAGCCTGATCAAGATCTTGCCTTGTAGATTGGTCGGCAGGAAAGCTATTGCCAAGAAATGTTTTTTCATTAAAATCATGATGTTCTGAAAAGGCGACCATTGGTTGAATGAGTACTTGATGGTTATCCCACCAGGCCCAAGCACCACCAGTATAATAATCAAGGTTCCAGCTCCATCCGGTAAATATTCTTGCCAGGTTTTCAATGTCAGTTTGGTTATACGTCGGAATAGGTTTATTTCTAGATTTTTTGGTTGAGCCATCAAGATTTAACTCAACAAGACCTATACTGAATAATTGTAATAATTCTCGAGCATAATTTTCATCGGCACGACGGTTGGTGCTTGGGTCCGGTTTATCGTTCCCCAGCATACTTAAATAAACCCCCATTGCAGGACTTAAAGTAATATCTTCTAGTAAATCACGAAAATTACCAAAGCTGTTTTTGACTAAAATGTCATAATACTCTGCTACGGTATCTCGGTGGGTTTCTAACGGATCAGAAAAATCAGAAATAACCATGATTTCACTCAAAGCGAAGGCAACACGTTGTCTTAGTTGGTCTTTGCTCGATACTGCAATATCCCACCAGGCATCTAAGCGACCATATTGTCCAGTTAGCTCTCCTCTTGAATCGTAAACAGGAGTTTTTATGCGTGGTCGATGGTAGGTTGGAGATAATTCAAACTGCTCATCAAGCCAGTCTTCGTAGTTTCCCAATTCGACAAGATGAAGTATGTCTGAATAAGTTGGCCCATAAGTACTTTGCGCCAAAAACCTGGAAGCATCAGCTCTGGAAAGATTGCTGCCTGGACTGCTACCAGCAGGGCCGGGTGGTTTGTTGAAAAGTTGCTTAAAGATATTCAAATCAGCAAAGCTGACAGAGCCATTACCATCAAAGTCGGCATCTGGATTATTGGTATTGAAGGCTGACTTGAATAAATTCAAATCGGCAAAACTAACTAGGCCATTGTTATCAAGGTCTGCATCACAAGCATTTCCAAACCCATCATTGTTACTGTCATATTGATTAGAATTTGCAATGTCGATACAGTTATCGCGGGTATCAGGGATGCCATCTGCATCTGTATCAGTTGCAGCATAAGTAAAAAAAGGAAACCCCAATATTAGGAGCAAAAAAAAGGTAACAGGCTTTGGTGAGCTTTTATTTATCATTAAATTTTCCTAAAATTAAATGCTATATCGAAGTGAGTTAATCTATTTTGTAGATTAAAACATGATTTTACGAGAGCTAAATTAAATCCTTATTAATCTTAAGGAATACAGTTTTTCATTAGCCCGTCGCAGACACTTTTTCTACCTAGCAAAGCCAATTGAATAGAAATAAGTACGGGGAAAGCAATTTTTACCTTGGATTGTCCGCCAAATATTTATCTATGTGACGTTAAATGTATGGAAGATTAAAAATTAGATAAATGTCTTCAACGCCTGTTGGAAAGTCACGCCTTGGAAGGGAAAATTTTGTATTGCAATAATTGTTGCTGGATAGATTCAAAATTGCTGCAGATGACTGGGTATTCAACCGGTGGTCTTTGAATTACAAGTAAAGGAATGTTCAGTTCTCTGGCAGCTTCTAATTTTGCGTTAAAGCCTCCCGCTGCACCAGAATCTTTGGTGATTACACACTCTATTTTCCAGCTGCGCCATAAGGCTAAATTAAATTCTTTCGAAAAAGGACCCTGTATGGCACATAAATGATTTTGTGGGATACCCGCTTTCAGAGCTTGCTGAACAAATTCAGGCTCAGCTGTTACTCTTGCAAACCATTGTTTTGTATCTGCTCCTGGGATTTGCATAATTGTATCCAGCTCTTTATAACCGATCCCAAGAAAAATGCGTTGGCCGATAGTAATGGCGTGCATTGAAGCAGCAATGGCTGTTGAGTAAGAGGTTGTCGATGTCTCATCAAGCTCACTGGGTCGCTCAAAACGAAAATAAGGTATATTTAGTTCCTCAGCCAAACTGATAAGTTGTTTGGACATGATGTTTGCATAAGGGTGGGTGGCATCGATAATGACACTGGCCTGATTGACCAGCAAGGCTTGTTTACGTATTTCGATCCCTGAAGGGCCATTCCAAATACTTGCGTGAGGACATTTTTGCCGAGCTAACTTGGCGCCATGTTTGGTTGCAGTTGAGATAACGACTTGATAACCGGTATCACATAAATGTTGAGCTAATTGATTACCATCACTAGTGCCGGCAAAAACCCAAAGTGCAGCATTTGGTAAAGATTGCTTGACCGTGTTACTGTTTGCTGATTTCCATTTATTATAACCTCGCGGCGTAAAAATATAGTTGCCTTTTCGTTGAGTGAAACGATTGCCAATAATAATAGAGGTCAACATATCAAACTTAAGGTTTGGGAGTTGATCGAGATGATAAATATTGACTGTTTGCCCAGGACGATAGGCATTTTGAACAACACCACACAAAGTGTTAGGAGACTTGTGTTCGAGCATTACTTGTAATATTCGATAAATACCTTCTTGGCGTCCTGCACTTTGCACGTTATACATAACGCAGCTAAGATCCGCTTTGGCAATATGGGTGGCGCGGTGTTCAATCCATTCCCAGGGACACAGCAGGTCTGACAGACTGAGAGTAGCAAAATCATGTGATAATGGCGATCCCAATAACGAAGCACAGGCATTGGCTGAGGTAATGCCTGGGATTACATTAACTATAAATTGGTCATTTTCCTGCAATTCTTCAAAAGCCAAAGCTGCCATGGCATATACACCAATGTCACCACTGGAAATCAAGGCAACTTTGGCGCCTTGGCGGGCTTTTTCGATAGCAAGCAGTGCGCGTTGTTTTTCTTGGGTTAGCGGTGGAGTATGAATTTCCTTATCTTTTATCCATGGTTCAATCCAGCGCAAATACAATTCGTAAGCGATAATAATATCGCTATTTTTTAGTGCTGTTTCAGCTCGTGGAATAATTAAGTCAGAAAACCCTGGTCCTACGGAAACTAGATTTAAAACACCTGTCACCAGTTTCTCCAATCAAGATCTTTAACCACGGCGACAGCTACACCATTTAAAGTGGTCTTTGGAATAATAAGTTTTCCCCGGCCGCATGCTGTTAATGCGCAAGGTTCACAAACGCCATCCAAGCCGATATTTTGCAGAACCCAACTTGATGATTCTGTTACCCACCGACGTGCAGCAATGGTGTTTGTATGCAAGATCCGCAACGGAATTTGTTGTCGTTGACAAAATTCGAGCAGGCCGGGTTCTGTAGATTTTAGATCAATGGTTGCAATTTCACGCACTTGATCGAGAGATATTTCACCCAAAGTATGAAAAACGGCCGCTTCAATAGATTCAGCTGAGATATTTTTTCGACAGCCGATACCTAAAACCAAGGGTTTAAGGGCCTCGGTAGCTGTACTGATAACAGGGGTTGCACCAACTATATTTGCTACTCGATAAGCAAGTTCATTTGCTCCGGCTTCATGCCCCCCTAACATTGATGTAGCAAAACGAGCGGCTTCATCCAGTACCACCACAGCGGGATCAGTTTTTTTATCTTGTATTAGGCCATTGAGAAAACGAACTGCAATCCCTGTTGTTGCTACCATAACCCAGTGACTATGCGAATGATAAACCGAGGCAAATTGTTCCAGCTGGCTCAATTCAGTTGTTGTTTTGGAGGGGTATTTTATGGCTTTCAATTGTTTACATAGTAAATCAGCCATTTCATTGCTATCACTACGTACCTGCCAGAGACCCAAAGACTTGTTCATGATTCGGTTTGACGATTTTTTTTGGGAACCCGGAAAATATGGGTAAAATCTTTGTTATATAGACTGGATTCTACTTGCAAACTATCATCTAAAACAGAACCAACCAGCAACATGGTTGTCAGATTCCAGTTGTCCGTTTTTGTGTCCTGCAAAATAGTGTCTAAAGTGCCTTTATATTGTTTTTGTTCCGGCCATGTTGCGCGGTACACTAATGCCACGGGTGTTGTTGGCGGGTAGTGTAATAACAAGTCAGCAACTATTTTTTTTAGATGAGGACCGGACAGAAAAATACACATGGTGGCTTGATGCTTGGCAAATTTGTCGATTGATTCCAGTTCTGGAACTGCCGAAGCACGACCTGAGACACGGGTCAGAATAATGCTTTGTGAAATTTGCGGTTTCGTTAATTCAGAATTAATTGCCGCGGCAGCTGCGCTAAATGATGAAACACCAGGGATGATTTCGTATTCGATGTTCAGGTTATCAAGACGGCGCATTTGTTCCGCAGTTGCGCCATAAATGGCAGGATCGCCTGAATGAAGTCTTGCAACATCGATACCTGATTGCTTAGCACGCTGGTAACATTCTTGTTGTTGTTCAAGGTCAAGTTTTGCAGTATCCAGTAATTCAGCATCGGGTTGGCAATGTTGCAGCATATCCTCTGGGATTAGTGAGCCGGCGTAAAGTACCATTTTGCATTGCCTGAGTATTTTTGCTCCGCGCAAGGTAATCAAATCGGCCGCTCCGGGGCCTGCACCAATAAAATAAACTTTCATGAATGTCTTTTTTCTCTTGCAGTTTTTCTTATCAATAGGGTGGCAAGGTAACCTGTTGCCTGACTGATTTGAAGATTGATTATATCATTTGTCAGTAATTCTCCGGGTAACCCAATGCGCCTAGCGAAACTGCAGTTTTTCGAAATTTGCATTTCATTGAGTAAGGATAATACCCACTCCAGGCGTGTGCCGATTTTCATGAGTATAACAACATCATGACTTTCAATATCTTTTCGTAATGATTCCGGACTATCGGGACAGGGTAAAATTAATATTCTTTCCTTACCTTCACCTAACGGCCATGCCAGAGCAGAAGCCGCTGCAGAATAACTGGTAATGCCTGGGAATGTACGGTGTGGAAGTTTGGGGAGTTGGTCCAGCAATGCAGCTAAAAGATAACCATAGGTTGAATAGGTCATGGTATCGCCAATTGTTAAATAAGCAACAGAAATCCCTTTTTTTAGATCTGTAGCGATGGTTTCCGCAAGTTCAGAATAATGCGTGCTTAAAAGGCTGCGATCTGTAGCCATGGTGAATTCAATTTCCCGAAATTTTTGTTTGTCAATATTTATGCCGGTAAGGCATTGTATTGCTATGGACTGATCACTGCCACGTGATTTTGGAACATAAATAATTTCAGCCTTATTTAAAGCATCTAGCGCTGCAACAGGTAAATAACCCTCAGGTCCAGGTCCAACGCCAATACCATAAAAAATTCCTGTAACATCGGTTTGAGTCATGCATCAACTCCGATAGCGTTTCCTTGTAGATCGAATAACCTGACTTCAACCTGATCAACTGATGGAATTCGTTGTTTAGCTAGCATGGCAATTTGTTGTTCGATACTGACCCAGAGTTGTCTGGCATAAGTTTTACCTCTCAGTTGTTTAATGATGGATTCAACGGTAGCAGCTTGCTGTATGATTCGTATCGTTTGCTTCGGGAGTTGAATTTGTTCAGCTATTTTTGCGATGTTATCCATGGCCATGCTGCTTTGACTGGAGTGTGTGTTCCATGAACCATCAATTACTTTCGCAAGTTTTCCAGGGTGGCCAAGCAGCCATAATTTTTTTAGACGGCGATGCTGTTGATCAAGGACAGACTGGGTAAAATCTAGGGCTTCGCCGAGGAAATTGGCAATTTCTATAGCTTTGTAAGGAGGTAAAAGTAATTTTTTTCTAACGAAACTACGAGCAATTTTGCCAGGTAGAAAAGCTATTTCAGTAGAATTATCAGCCAGTGCGACTTTAACATACACTTCGATAGATGCAATCCATGAAGACAGGGACATGGGTTCGACAATTCCTGAAGTCCCTAATATGGATATTCCACCTTCGATACCTAGCCTCGGATTGAAGGTTCGTGTTGCGATTTCTTCACCATTAATACAACCGATACATATATCATAACCCTGATCATCAATCGAGCAGGCTGTTTCATTCAATATTTTCAATAATGTCCGCTGTATCATTTGTCTGGGAACAGGATTAATCGCTGCCTCGCCGACAGGCAGGCTAATACCGGGTTTTGTTATGGTTCCCACTCCTTTACCGGCAAGAAAGCGAATATGGTTGGAATTGTTTTTTCGGATTTCCGTAAAGATGGTGGCACCGTGGGTACGGTCAGGATCGTCACCGGCATCTTTAATTACCGAAGCCCGAACTGTATCATTGTCAAGCCATTTAACTTCCTGGACGGGTATCAAGATAAATTGCTCATCGTTCCAGTCATTATTGGAATAATCTGTTTCATTAGGTAATACAACAGAAGCACTATCAATTTTATTATTTGTAAGCAATAAAGTCAGTGCCGCTTGCGCTGCGGCAGTTGCACATGTTCCCGTGGTATAGCCGCGTTTTAAACCATTGGCAGCTGGGATGTTAAGATTGAATGCTCTGGGTTTATTCAATGGTAAATTGTTCCTGCTCATAACTGGCAACCTGGTTTAATGCATCGATCATCAAGCCATTAATAACACTGGCAGCCCACGGTGAACCACCGCGTGTCCCCGAGTTAGTTATTCTTGGAACTTGCAGGCAGCGGCGTAAAGCTTCTTTACTTTCCCGTGTGCCAACAAAACCGACAGGCAAACCTATAACAAGTTGAGGTCGCCAGCCATGTTCACGAATCAATCGAATTGTTTCAATAATAGCTGTGGGGGCATCACCAATGGCAATAATCACATCATTACCAAATTTTTCAAATCCACGTCTTATACCGGCTGCACTGCGGGTAATATTGTACCTGTCTGCCAATAAGTGAGATTCACGATCGTGAACTCCACACCATGTTTCAATAGATAATTGTTGTAATAAAGCTCGTTTCAAGCCAGTTTGAACCATGGTGACATCGGTAATAATTTTTCTGCAACGCAATAGTGCAAGAATACCTGTTTCGACTGCGCCGGGTGAAAAATAAATATCTTCCGGAACTGAGAAATCACCGCTGGTGTGGACCAGACGTTGTAGGATCGTAAGGTTCTCCTGGGGAAAATTCGACCAGTCTCTGTCCGTTTCAATAATTCGGAAACTTTCGGCCTCAATAGGATGGGGCTGGTAGGGCGAAAATGTTATAGATGGTGTGTCTAAATTTTGTTGTTTTCCAAGTAGATTCCGTACTCCCAGATGGTGAGCCTGCTGCGGTTCTCCCAGTTGTTGTTCGTAACCAATGATTTGTACTCGATATTTACAGAGTGAGCAATTCATGGATGCCTGGCCTGCTATCGCTTCTTTTGCGCGCGTTAAAATGGTTTCTGCAACCAGTGGCTGTACTCCTAAATGCCTAGCTAAAACTATATCTAAATCCGGTTCACGCTGTTGAAGTTCTTGGGAGGCTGTAACAATTCGTTTTACCAAAATTCCATCAAACAGGAAAAAAGGAAATACCACAAGACGAGAAAACCCCATTTTTGCAGCAATACGCAATCCGTCGATGACCAAAGGTTTAGCTGTACCAGAATAGCAAACATACGAGCTACCAAAGCCCATTCCTTCTTCAAGCATGCGCGCCAGTTTATAAACCTCACCGTTGGCATCAGGGTCGGTAGTGCCTCGACCAATAACTACCAGGCATGTTTCAGAACGTAAAATATCATGGGCTGAATTAGCTTCAGCTGTAATAATATGTTCCCTGGCAAGTTGCAACAATAATGGGTCTAATCCCAAAGGTGCGGCAAGATGAAATTCAATATCAGGATAATCACGTTGCAGGGTAAGCATTTCACTGGGCATATCATTTTTACCATGTCTTGCGGCCAGTAAAATAGCAGGAATCATGACAATTTGTTTGCTGCCTGCGTTAATATTATCTGTAATTGCTTGTTCAATAGTCGGGTTGGTAAATTCGAGATAACCATGAGTTATGGTTTGTCCGGGTGATTTTTTGCGAACCAGAGAAACCATTTGTTCAAACTCCTGAATTCCATCAGAGTCTCGGCTTCCATGGCCAGCGATGACTAGTCCAGGTAAGTTTATCGAGTTTTGGCTCATTGTTGATTTGCCGGTTCAATTTGGCTGGGCATTTGATCAATACAACGAATCAGCATGATACTCATATCAGAAAAATCAAGCTCACTACATTCAAGCAAATTACCTTTCCATTCAGCTTCGTTTCCCGTCAGATTTTCCCAGACTTCGGTTGGATGAATTGAAGAAACACCTTGTTCGATTAAATAGGCAGCAATATGACGCGGCATAAATGAACGCGCTGCATCCCAGGGGCAGGGGATAACTATGGCATTTCTCTGGTCGTTTAATACATTTACCAAATGGCGTTTAAAAGGTTCCAGGTCGCCACGGCGATGAAAAGTTATAAAAGTGGTTTCATCAAAACAGACCTTTGCACGAGAAGCAAGAATTTGTGCAGATGAAATTCCTGGCAAAGTTTCCACTGGGTGACCGCAGGCACGTTCAACCCGTTCAAGATATTGAAAGCCACTGAAATGAATATCACCCATAAAGACAATGACACACTTTTTGCCAGCATGATGGGCTTTAGCGACTCGTTCAAGTTTTTCGGTTTGATCGCGATAGTTCATTAACACCACTTCCGCTGCATCAGGGATAAAGGTTTCTACAACATTAACCACTGCATCAAAACCTGCAACAACATCGGCTTGTTGAATCAGCTCAGCACCGCGGCATGTTAAATAACCAGTATCTCCTGGTCCCGCACCGATACAAATAATCAAAATGATTGTCCTTTTAGTTGGTTTCTAATAGTGATGGTTAAATTTTCAGCCGATAGTTCTTCCAAAGTCAAGTATTCTGCTATTAATACCTTAGCAAGTTGTGAAGCGCGGCCAAGACGTAAATACCCGGATTCGGTATCTATGACCAGAGAGGAAAGTTTTTGTTGAGCAATGTTATCAGCAAATTTAAGGGTTTCATGCCACGGGTCTGTATTTTTATTGAGGGCAACATTTGCTTTGCCATCGGTTAAAAAAACCAGTAAAGGCTGTAGGTTATTATTTTGCTTGCTTAGCAGTTCGAGTGTCAATTGCAAAGCGTGGGACAAGGGGGTTCTGCCCCCTGTTGGTAATTCACGTAAATGTTGTTCGGCAAGTTCTACGCTGCGTGTTGGTGGTAACAAGGTGCTTGCTTGATTACCGCGGAATGCAATGACTGCAACCTGGTCGCGTTTTTGATAGGCATCGGTAAGTAATGCCAGTACCGCTCCCTTTACCGTTTCCATACGTCGTTGTGCAGCCATTGATCCAGATGCATCAACGATTAAAATTATCAGGTTGCCGGTTTTCCCTTCCTGGATTCGTTGGTGTAAATCACTTTTGGTGACTTGGAAATTGTCAGGATTTCGAAGTGCTGCAGTACGTAAAGTAGCGCCAATTGCCAAGTTATCAGGGTTTTCACTGGCAATAGTTCGGATGGTTTGACCTCTGGTAACAGATTGGCTTTTACTGCGCTTTCCTGAGGTGCTTTCCTGTCCGGTTGAGATAACATTGATATGCCGGATATGATCGACCTCAGTCGCTGAAAAAACTTCTGATGGATTTTCGGATTGATTATTACTCTGCGGTGGAACGTTATTTTGTTGTTCAGGGTGAGTTTGTTCCTGTCTTGGTGAGCTGTCATTGTCAGGCTTTGATGATTGCGTGGCATTTTGCATCAGTTCATCAAGTTGCTGTTGATCCAATTCAGGTTGTTCAAAAGGTTTGCGTCTGCGCCGATGAGGTAAAGCCAGTTCGGCTGCTTTTTTCACATCATCTTGGGTAACTTCCTGACGATTATTCAGAGCAGCAAGGGCGCGTGCTGCCTTGTGCATAACAATGTCGGCACGCAGACTGGCGACTTCAAATTCACAGCAAATATGAATGATAAGATTCAGTAACTCATCAGATAGCCCAACCTTGGGAAAAATATTTTGAGCATTGCTGAGTTTCTGACGCAGTTGATTTTCTTGCTGTGACCATTGTTGTGTAAATTCTTCGGAGTTGGTTTCAAATTGAATGCGTCTTCGTACTATATCAGCTCGTAAACTTTTTTCCATAGGTGATGCAACTTCTACCATTAATCCGAAACGATCCAGTAATTGTGGCCGTAAATCTCCTTCTTCAATATTCATGGTGCCAATCAGGGTAAATTGTGCAGGATGAGTAATTGATAGTCCCTCGCGTTGAACTGAGTTAACCCCCATTGCAGCAGCATCCAGAAGGACATCTACAAGGTGATCCTGTAACAAATTGACTTCATCAATATACAGGATGCCTCGATGTGCATTGGCAAGTAATCCTGGCTGAAAAGCACCAGTCTCACCTTGAAGTGCACGTTCAATATCAAGCGTACCGATCACCCGGTCTTCAGTTGCACCCAAAGGCAGGTTCACAAAAGGTACTGGACTGGCTTGAATCTTGGTATTCTCGCTGTTGCATATGTGGCAATGGCGAGAGGGTTTATCCGGTGTGCAATTAAAGGCGCAGCCTTTGGTGCGTTGAATAACTGGTAGTATATTTGCCAGTGCTCTTGCTGCGGTGCTTTTTGCTGAGCCCTTGTCGCCGCGGATCAAAACTCCGCCTAAGTAAGGCTCTATGGCACAAAGTAATAACGCAGTTTTTAACTGTTCTTGGCCGACAATGGCAGAAAAAGGAAAGATTGGTTGTTTCATTTAAACATCACGAGGCGTTTCACCACGTTCTTCTAATAATGCTTCACTATTTAGATACAATTGCTGTAATTTTTCCAGCATTTGATCATCCGGTTTGCTCCACATGCCACGCTGAGCTGCTTCCAGTAGTCGTTCAGCGATGGCATTTTGTGCCCAGGGATTGGCTTCCTGAAGAAATTGTTGCATTTGTGAATCGAATGCATAACTTTGGGCAACCTGTTCATACATCCAGTCATCCATAACCTGCGCTGTAGCATCGTAGCCAAATAGATAATCGACAGTTGCTGTCAGTTCAAGTCCGCCTTTGTAACCGTGTTTTTGGATGCTGTTAAGCCATTTTGGATTGACAACGCGAGAGCGGAAAACTCGTAAGGTTTCCTCTTTTAGGTCTCGGACCTGAGCGCGTGATGGGTCGTGACTGTCGCCAAAATAATGTTTTGGTTGCTGTCCAGTTAATGCGCGTATCGTGGCAATCATGCCGCCATGAAACTGTAGATAATCATCGCTATCAAAAATATCATGTTCATGGTTATCCTGATTATGCAGGGCAACCTGTATTTTTGAAAGTCTTTGCCGAAACGTATCATGTTGGGAAATTCCCTGAGTATTTCGTGAATAGGCATAACCACCCCAGTTGATGTAGGTTTCTGCAAAATCAGTATCAGTTTGCCAGTTTTTTTCCTGGATCAAGGGTAGAATGCCAGCGCCATAACTACCCGGTTTGGCGCCGAAAATACGATAACCAGCACATTGCTCAGCCTGTTCCTGATCGTACCCCTTGTTAGTCCATTCTTCAATATCTTCAAGATAATGTTTGCGCACAAAATTTTCAGAGATTGGTTCGTCCAGAAGGATGACTGACTGAACCGCATCATCAATTAAGTCGATTAGCTGCGGAAAAGCATCACGAAAAAAACCACTGATTCTGATGGTGACATCAATTCTGGGGTGCTTTAAGTGTTTTAAAGGGATAATTTCAATCCCGCTGATTTGTCTGTTCTCAGCGCGCCAGACAGGTTTAACACCTAATAAAGCCAGTATTTGTGCGACATCATCGCCATGAGTCCGCATGGCGCTTGTCCCCCAAATACTGATTGCAACACTTTCAGGGTATTCACCGGTTTCACGTTGATGTTTTGCAAGTACTTCATGAGCTAGTTGTTGACCAACGCGCCAGGCAGATTGAGAAGGAACGCTGCGAGGGTCGACAGAATAAAAATTGCGGCCGGTTGGTAAAATATTTGCCATGCCTCGCGTGGGAGAGCCACTGGGCCCGGCTGGAATATAACCGCCGGAAAGTCCTTTCAGTAGATTATTAACTTCATCTGAAGCATGTTTAAGATCCGGGACAAGTTGCTCGCAGGCAAAAACCAGTACTTTTTGAATATTTTTAACTTTATGACGCTGCTGAGAACCCAAAACATCAGTGATGACAGATTCAATAGCAGTTGTTGAATAGCTACGCCGGCGACATTCAAAAAATAATTTTTGAGATAATTCTTCGATTATTTCCAGGACATCGGAATGAGTAACGATTGGCCGTGTAACCAGATTTTGTAATTCAGAAATGGTCTGCAATCGTTTACCCTTGTTTGCAAGCAGATTATTTAGGTCAAGACTAAATAATTCGGCAATTTCTTCTGGCAGGCTTGGAATATTATGATTTACAAGGCGGGTTAAGGAAACCAGCATTTCATCAAGTTGCTCCTGAGCTGGAGATTGTCCAAAGATATGTAAACCATCCCGGATTTGTGCCGCCCCAAGTTCACATAAATAACCATCAAGGTCTTCTATTAAATGCGCTACTTCCGCGCCGCCCATATCGGACAATTGTTCAGGAAGTTTGTCGTGGCGGTGATGTTGTTCATGATTGTGGTGATTGCTTTTAAGCGGGTTACCATTTTCGTGGTCGTGGTCGTGGTCGTGGTCGTGGTCGTGGTCGTGGTCGTGGTCGTGGTGCAGCAGCTTATGTTGTAAATCTTCGTTCAGATTGGTTTTTTTTACCAGATCCCAAATTTGTTCCTGTAACAAGGGCAGTTTGCCCGGGTCAAGGACTTCCATTTGATAATATTCATCAACCAGACGGGTCAATTCTGCTAACTCGCCATAAGTATCTGCCGTTGTCATTGGTGGTGTCAGGTGGTCAACCACTGTGGCGTGAGTACGTCTTTTTGCTTGTGCTCCTTCGCCGGGGTCATTGATGATGAATGGATAAAACAACGGTAAATCAGCCATTAATATGTCTGGAAAACAAGACCCCGAAACGCCTACACCTTTACCTGGCAGCCATTCTACGGTCCCGTGTTTTCCAACATGAACAATGGCATCAGCTTGCCATTCATCACGAAGCCAGCGGTATAGCGCATAATAATGATGAGTTGGTGGCAAATCAGGTTGATGATAAATAGCATCGGGATCCATGCCATAGCCGCGTGGCGGTTGTAAAACCACGATTGCATTTCCCAGGTCTATTCCGGCTACAGATAAATAATCTTCTTGAAAATATGCTTTCCCTGGTGGCTCACCCCATTGTTCCATCATTTTGTTTTGAACAGTAGAAGGTAACTGTGCGAACCATTTTTGATACTGGTCGGAATGAATCTGTCCAATAGCTTGGTTAAGTTGTTCCGCAGTCAGGTAAGTTTCATCATAGGAGCAGTGATCAATTAATTGTTGGATAAGTAGTGTGCCATTCTCAGGCAGTGAATCTATCTGATAGCCCTGGTTTTGTAAGGCCCGTAAAATATTCATCAATGATTCAGGAGCATCCAGGCCAACGGCATTGCCAATCTGGGAAGCTTTGCTGTTGGAATTGGTAAAAATGAAAGCGACTTTCTTCTGGCTATTGGCTTTATGTTTTAAGTTTGCAAAGCGCTTTGCCAGGGTTGCAACCCTGGAAATACGATCATGTACAGGTTGATATTCTACCAAGGCATTTGCACTGCCATGTTTTGCCTTGAAAGAAATCGGCACCGTGATTATCCGGCCATCAAATTCCGGAAGCATAACGTTCATCGCTGCATCAAGCGGGTTCAAGCCACGTGTTGATTGTTGCCATTGCTGTTCCAGCATGCCGCTAGTCATTGCCTGCAAAACGGGAACATTAAGTCGTTCTAAAATATTGACAGACCAGCCCGCTAAAGTCGTTTGCCCGCCGTTAATTTTTCCCATTGCAAATGATGTGGTGTTGATCAGTACATCAATGACAGTTTTTTTAATATCATCATTTTCAAAAAAAAAGCTTAGGGCATAGGGGATTTCCGGCTGTTTTTCACTTCGGGTTTTTAACGAGGAAGTGAATATTGGCAATGCATTCATACCAGATTGTTCTAATGCATCAATCAAGGCATCGACAAAGCGAGTATTGCCACTAATCCAGTGTGAGCGATAGAAAATGATGCCGGCGGTTGGGTATTGCTTATTATAGAGTTCAAGCCAATTATGAATCGTTGCATCCTGGTCCAGTTCAGGATGGTAGATGCCATGCTCAGGTAACTCGACAGGCATTTCATATCCGAAACCAGTCATCAACAGATGGTCTGATAAATATCTCAGCATACTGGCCAGGTTGATGCTCCCCCCCGCTTGAAAATATTTTAATACCTGATGCTGAACTTCTGGTGGAACAGTCGAAATTGCAGCAAGCTCCGGGTCAGGTTCACCCGTTCCACTAACAACGATTAAATGACTTTGTTGTTGTCGAATTTGCAGTAATAATTGTGTAAATCCAGGGATACTGCCGATGCGGCCTAAAACACGAATAATAATAACTTGGATAGAGTCTAATTTATCATTAACAATATCGAACAGTTGGGAGCCGTTTTCCACTGTCTGAAGATTAAAAGCTTTGAATTTAGGGAAGTCTTGCGGGAGTTGCTGCGAGACATTTTCCAGCACCATTAAATCATTAGCAGCATGGGTCAGAATGGCAATTGAAGCTGGATTCATTTCATACATCGGCTGTTTCGTTAACATCAATGTCCCCTTCTCCTAAGCGATGAAAAATTAGTTCGGGTATTTCACGTCCTTGCTCTAAATATTCAACAACAATCCTGTTCAAAGAGGTTTCATCTGGGCAGCGATACCAAATTCCTTCAGGATAGATGACCAGGTACGGGCCTTTGTTTTTACAGGCAACCATGCAATGGGTGCGCGTACGTTTAATTTTTAAATGAGGGCGGGCATCCAGTTTTTTACCTAATAAATTAAACATTGCTTGTGCCTCAATGCCATCTTTTGTGCAAAGTGGTCCGGTGCACATCAAAATATGGCGGAGGTGGGTGCGCATGGATATTATGTAAGGAGTCGGATTTTAAAAATCAGGCTGTAAACCAGGGCAAACGCATTAAAATCATTTTCCAAATAACAGCTTAAATCGGAAACTATCATTCCATGCAGCTTTCAGTCTTTTTTTATTCATACTCATTGTAGAAGATTCCTTCTGAAGTAAATTTAAG
>JALSJK010000068.1 GCA_026989395.1 Methylomonas sp. | reverse complement strand
AAACAGGCTTGTACAAACTTCTTCGACAACCTCGATGAGCATCATGCTCCTTTGCGTGCATTGTTGAATGAAAAGTTTCAGATTATTGAGGGCAAAGCCGGGTATTCTTGATCGTGGATAGTATACCAATCATTATTGAAAATATTCATCTCAAACGAACTAAACCTCCGAATCAAATCGCCAATATTTTGTCACCACCCAAAATACCCCCCCAAGAAATTGATTATTATTGGTTAATTTGTTTTGGTACGATTTTAGCTGCCACACTGGAAATTAACTTTTTCTGAGACAGGCAAAATGAAAGGTAAACCTTCAAATCTGGCAATTGTTAGTAAAAATAATACCCTCACATCAACCAAACCCGATAAGCTTCATCAGCACAATATTACCAACGCATTACAAACCACACTTGAATTTGATCAGCTTATCACTATTTTTAGCGACAAAATACAAGACTTGATCCCGCATGATGGCTGTATTTACCGTAATGATGAATTTAACCTGGATTTCACCACAGGCAAAGAAGCACACCACTCTTGCAATTACAACCTGACCATTGAAAACAAACAACTTGGCAATATTAAATTAATGCGCCGCAGCAGATTTCAACACCAGGAGTTACAACTCCTGGAAACCCTGCTTTGTTGTCTTATTTACCCGCTAAATAACGCCTCGTTATTTAAACAGGCTGTTAACCAAGCCCATACAGACCCCCTGACACAAACCAATAACCGCGCCGCATTTAACAGTATTGGCACACGCGAAATCAACCTGGCTTTAAGAAATGGCGAATACCTCTCCGCTATTTTTTTAGACATTGACCATTTCAAATCAATTAATGATAATTATGGCCACGCCTGTGGAGATATTGTTTTAGCAACCACCTCAAAAATCATCAGAAAATGCGCCAGAAACAGCGACTTAGTTTTTCGATATGGGGGAGAAGAATTTGTGCTGCTTTTAAGCAACACCGATTTATCCGGCGCTCAATTGCTGGCAGAAAGAATACGCAAGGAAATCTCCCTTCACACTCTGGCTATTGATATGGAAACCATAAAAATCACTGCCAGCCTTGGTGTAACCACCCTGAGGGTCACCGACAGCCTGGAAACATTTATTCAAAGAGCTGACAAGGCAATGTATCTTGCAAAGTCACAAGGCAGAAACCAGGTCAACCTAGGAAACTAATTTGAAAATATACTTTTTACGGTCAAAAATACCTCACTGCATCCATAATAATCGATTTACATTCAGTATGTTACAGAATTCCAAAAGTGTATTTTTCAGCGTAAACAGTATATATTCTGAACAAACAAACTTATGTCTCATTTTCTTCGACGCAGCATCTTGCCCCGATTAACTCGTGATTGAGAAGGAGCATTCGATGATTCCTGAGGCAGGCCAACCAAATTGAATAAAACCCGAAGCTCTTTCTCATTAACGTCATGATAGCAATGTGCTTTTAAATTCTCTGGCAAAACGACTGGACCATAACGCACCCGTATCAAGCGACTAACCACTTTATCTTGGGATTCCCAAAGCCTGCGTACCAGTCTGTTTCGACCCTCTGATACGACCACGTGATACCACTTGTTAGCTCCATCACCACCGCTATACTGAATATCATCGAAATGGGCTTCACCATCCTCCAACTCAACACCTTGAGTCAATTTCTTTATCAATTGTTCATTTACTTCGCCCAAAATACGAACAGCATATTCTCTATCGATCTCAAAAGAAGGATGCATTAGCCGATTTGCCAACTCGCCATTATTGGTAAGCAACAATAAACCCTGCGTATTAATATCCAACCGGCCAATTGCAATCCAGCGTCCTATAGCCAATTTCGGCAATCTTGAAAACACCACAGGCCGCCCTTCAGGATCTCTGCGCGTAACCACCTCGCCTAAAGGCTTATGGTATATTAAAACCTTGGTCGGTTGTTTTGCATATTTTTGCCAATCAACAACACGGCCATTAAGCCGCAATAAATCTCCCTCAACCAACTGATCGCCAAGTTTTGCTATTTTGCCATTTATATTTATTTTACCGTCAACAATCCAACGCTCGATTTCCCGCCGAGAACCCAAACCACCACGCGCCAATACTTTTTGCACACGCCCACCATCTTGCGTACCTCCATCTTCACTATTGGAGAGTTGCTGCGGCTTCTGGACGCTCAGCGGCTTTGATTGTTGTGTTCTTGGCTTCTTGGTTTTCATTATTTTCTTGTAAAGTACTTTTTTCAGGGCTAGATACTGGCGAAGACTCTAAATCTTCAATTTCTTGGAGAGTAGGCAATTCATTCAATGATGACAAATCAAAGTAATCCAAAAATAATTTGGTGGTACTGTAAAGCGCCGGCCTACCAGGAATTTCTTTATGTCCCACTATACGAACCCATTCGCGATCCAATAATGTTCGCATAAGCGTGGAACTGACACTTACCCCCCGAATATCTTCAATATCACCCCGGGTCACTGGCTGACGATAAGCGATAATCGCCAAAGTTTCTAAAAGCGCCCTAGAATATTTCGGCGGTTTTTCCTCAAACAAACGCGAAACCCAGGGCGCCATTATCTCTTTAACCTGAAAACGATATCCACTCGCCACTAATTTAAGCTCGACTGAACGGGAACTATAATCTTCAATAATTGCATCAACTGCTTTCTGTATTTCGCCTGACTCCGGCCTTTCAAGCTCAGGAAACACCTGGCGCAGTTGTCTTATCGTCATCGGCCGATTAGCGACAAAAAGAATAGCCTCTACTATCTGCTTTATTTCCATATCAACCTTTATTTGGTCTTCTTCAGGAAGCTTGACTAACTGCTGCTCTGATTCGCAAAGAATCAAAAGGCTCTCGCTGGATGATTTCAATGAGTCCTTCTTTACTAAGCTCGAGGATGGCAAGAAACGAGACAACCACTCCATGCTTGCCTTCGGTTTTAATGAATAACTGCGGAAAAAAGAGGTGATTTTTCCCTTTAAGGTTTTCCAAAATGGTTGACATTCGCTCACGAACAGACAATGGCTCTCTGGTTATTTGATGATGGGATAATTGTTCCGTTCTTTTCAGGATATCCTGAAATGCTAGCAGCAATTCCCTTAACTGCACATCTGGTAATTTTTTCTTAACTTCAATATCAGAAACATCAGCGCTAACTGGAAAAATATCTCGCTCTTCTCTGGGCAATTGATCTATTTCTTCAGCTGCTTTTTTAATATTTTCATATTCCTGAAGTTTACGAATTAATGTTGCCCGAGGATCCTCATCTTCCTCCTCCTCGGTTGACTGTCTTGGCAATAACATTCTGGATTTTATTTCTGCCAGCAATGCCGCCATTAACAAATATTCAGCTGCTAACTCCAACTGCAAATCCTTCATCACTTCGATATAACGAATATATTGTTTTGTGATCTCCGCAATTGGAATATTTAAAATATCCAGATTCTGCCTTCGTATCAAATAAAGCAATAAATCTAACGGGCCCTCAAATGCCTCCAAAAAAACTTTAAGCGCATCAGGTGGAATATAAAGATCTTCAGGCAACTCGAGATAAGGAGCGCCACTAACTATTGCCAATGGCAAGACTTTATTTCGACTCTCAGCCGCGCTTAAACCCATAAAACTAATTCAACACCAGATTATTGCAATCCCGCCAAACTAAAAAACATTTTTTGGGCCGCATATAAAGGATAGCCCAGCATTGCACTTAAAACACCCGACATCAAAAGAAACAAAAGCACAAAAAAACCATACGGCTCAATGCGACTATAATACCAAGCCCAGCGGCCAGGTAGCATAGCGGAAAAAATCCTACTGCCATCTAGAGGCGGAATCGGTAATAAATTAATCAACGCTAATACCAAGTTAATCGTTATACCAGCAACACTCATATACATCATCGGCTGTGTTACAGACTCAATTTCAATCATTACCCCCAGCCTGCCAAATATCGCCCAAGCTATTGCCATCAGAATATTTGAAATTGGCCCTGCGGCAGCCACAACTGCCATATCAGAAACTGGATTTTTCAAATTCCTCATATTAACAGGAACTGGCTTGGCCCATCCAAAAATAAATCCTGTACCAGAAATCAACAACAAGCCGGGGATCAATATTGTCCCAACCGGATCTATATGTTTTATCGGGTTTAGCGTTAAGCGCCCCATCATCCATGCGGTCTTATCTCCTCGTAATTTTGCCACCCATCCATGGGCAACCTCATGGACCGTAATTGCAAAAACAACTGGCAACAACCAAACAGCAATTCGGCCCACTAATGTTAATTCATTCATCTTAATATAATAATTTCTGTTATTCCAACATCGCAGCAATACCTTTCCCTTGCCTGATTATTTCGGGTCCTGCGTCTTCAAATGCGATAATTGTCGTTGGATGATACTCTACAATACCCGCATCTATAACTAAGTCCAACTCGTGCTCCAATCGTTCCCTGATTTCATAGGGATCGACCATCGCCTCCTCCTCACCAGGAAAAATTAATGTTGTACTAAACAGCGGTTCCGCCAAATCCTGCAGCAACATTTGCGCCACTGGATGATCAGGAATACGAATACCTATCGTTTTGCGTCTTGCGTGTTGTAATCGCCTTGGTACTTCTCTAGTTGCTTTCAATATAAAAGTAAACGGCCCCGGTGTTAATCTTTTTATCAGTCGAAAAGCATCATTTCCTATTTTGGTAAAAATAGACACTTGGGTCAAATCCTTACAGACCAGGGTAAAATTATGCTTATCGCTTAACTGCCTGATCCGCCTTATTTTATCCAGAGCTTGCTTATCGCCAATATGGCACGCCAATGCGTATGATGAATCAGTAGGATAGGCAATAACTCCACCATTATTAATAATCTCAACCGCCCTATGAATTAACCTTTGTTGTGGATTCTCAGGATGAATTTCAAAATATTGCGCCATTTGTTTATTCTTATAATTGGCAAAACTGCCATTATACCCTGAATAATTTTAGCGCTGAACTTTCTCCGCACCACAAAAATAATTCAGACTCGCCAATTTACAAAAACCAAAAACAAGGAAATATTCACAGACCTGCCAAGTACAAATCACTGAGTTTTGCTCGCCAATTGATTATCCTAATTCCTACCAACCCAATTAACGGAGAAAAACCATGAAAGTTCTAAAAATTGCCATGATAACGATGACTTTAACTTGCTCAATACCTAGCTATGCAGAATCGTCATCGCTTAACGAACCTCATAAGCCCACAGTAAGCGGTAATGACATCCTAATCGACATGGCTTTACGCCCTGTTGGATTAATTGCAACTATCGCTGGTGCAGCTTTATATGTTGGTTTAAGCCCTTTTACTGCATTCTCTCACGCCTTTCCACCGCATAATTCATTCCAAAAACTCGGCAAAGTGCTTGTGATTACGCCGGCAAAATTTACTTTTTCCAGGTCGGTTGGCGATTATACACATGAATCAATGTATTAATTCCAATTTCACAAAACACTCGCGATCTCTCAGCTGATTTCAAATATCAATATAAGAGCACCTGACTTTGAACTAATTTTTTATGCGCTTGTAAAAATAAGAAGACAAATATCGCGGCTAAAGCCACTCCAACGCAAAGCCAACTATAATGCGACCAGAGACCAACTAATCGTTATCCTTGCGGGTAGATTGTTGCGGTATTGGCAACAGGGGGATTTGATAATCCATCATAATCTCCCTTATTTCCTGGCGGTTTTCATCAATCAACCTATTTAGAGTTGAAAGACGTTGTTTATCACCATATCGAACCGCCATAGCAATAGAAAAGTCAAATTTCATCCCGGGTCCAGAGGTCATCTGAATGACTTTATAGGTATCTTTTGGACTTTGTGATAAAACATATCCTGCCATTGGACCCCATAGAATGGCCATATCGATTTTACCGCTCTTCAAATCCTGATTGATTTGCATGGGAAGATTACTCTGGTCGTCACCCGTCATGGTTTGATAAGGGATTCCCTGCTCCAACAAACCCATTGCCTGAATCAAAGCCGTTCCCGGACCACGATCAAACATAGCAATTCGCAAAGATTCCTGCTTATTTAATGGTAAATCGCGTAATTGCCCAACCTTGCTGATATCATCCCAACCCCTACCTTTGGCAATCAACAGCAAATATATTGAATGATAATAGGGCTTGGTTGTCAAGGCTAATTCATAACCTGCTGGTACGCCCATAACAACATCACAAGAATATAAATCACTATCTGGAAGCTTGGCTTTTAAAGTATTCCTGATAAAACCAATCCTTTGTGGAAACCACTTGTATTCAACCTCCTGATTTAATTGTTTAGCAAACAACTCGGCGATTTTATTCTCAAAACCGCTGCCATCTTTGCTCGAATAAGGGGGATTCAACGGGTCGGCACAAACCCTAAACTTATCATCGGCCTCCCCGACTGAAATCATCAAAAAAACTGAAGCGATTATAAAAAAAACTACTTTCATGGAATTCTCAATTATTAAACTCTAAATAGTTTACCCCAGAAAAAACAAAAGCCCTCGTCGACAACTCGACCAGGGCTCCGTTTAGAAAACCTGAATTAACAGATTAACTTCTACTAAGGCAGTGCAAACACAGTTAAAACACCACCCAGTTTTGTGTAAGAACTCAGACTTCTGTATGCACCTACAGCACCCAGGCCTTCAGAATTGGTACTGTCAGTTCCATCATCAAGACCAGCTGCAATACCGATACCAGCCCAGCCACCTACACCAGAAAGAACACCAATGTATTGTTTACCGTTATATTCCCAGGTATTAACATTACCAATGATACCAGACGGTGTTTTGAACTTATAAAGCTCCTTACCAGTTTTAGCATCAACTGCTTTCAAATAGCCTTCTAAAGTGCCATAGAAAACCACACCACCTGCAGTTGCAACTGAACCAGACCATACTGAGAATGGCTCTTTATTAGACCAGATAATTTTACCCGTTGTTGGGTCCCAAGCAGTAAATTGACCCAGGTTAGTTGAATTATCAGGCTTGCCTGTAATTGCATCAACACCCGCAGGACCCATAGTCAAAGTAGCGCCGACATAAGGCTGCCCCGCTGTATATTCAACTTCAAACGGCTCATAAGTCATGCAAACATGGTTGCCTGAAATATAGACATAACCTGTCTGTGGAGAATATGAAACTGGCTGCTGGTTTTTACTACCCAAAGCAGCAGGGCAAATACCTTCAGTTGTTTCGTCCTCACCATTTTCCTCAGTACTATACTTCGGATCAACCTGTGGACGCCCAGACTTCATATCAACATGGGTTGCCCAGTTAACAGCTTTATCAAATTTCTCAGCAACCAACAACTCGCCAGTCACACGATCAAGGGTATAACCAAAACCATTTCGGTCAAAATGCACAACTGTTTTACGCATCTTGCCATTGATTTTCTGGTCAATTAATGGGACCTCGTTAATACCATCATAATCCCATTCATCATGCGGTGTCATTTGATAAACCCACTTAACCTCGCCAGTATCAGCATCGCGAGCCCATAAGGACATTGACCATTTGTTATCGCCAGGACGCTGCACAGGATTCCAGGTAGAAGGGTTACCTGAACCGTAATACACTAAATTCAGCTCTGGATCATAACTGTACCAGCCCCAAGTGGTGCCGCCACCAATTTTCCATTGATCACCTTTCCAGGTTTTCAAGCTTGAATCTTTTCCAACTTTGGTTACTTTGCCATCTTTCCACGTTGTGGTTTTATCAGGATTAATCAGCACATCTGAATCAGGCCCCATACTGTAACCTTTCCAGACTAACTGACCAGTGTTGATATCATATGCAGCCAAAAAGCCACGGACTCCAAACTCACCACCAGCAATCCCAGTCAGAACCTTGTCTTTGACAACTAAAGGCGCTTGGGTGTTGGTCATACCTAATTTTGGATCGCCATTTTGGACACTCCAGATCCTTTTACCTGTTTTTGCATCCAATGCTGTCAAAACAGTATCAGATTGCTGCAGAAAGATCTTACCATCACCGTAAGCTAAACCACGATTCACAGTATCACAACACATGACCGGAATGGTAACATCCGCATCCTGTGTTGGTGTAAATTCCCAAATGACCGATTGAGTTTTTTGATCAATCGCATAAACTGTATTCGGGAAAGGCGTATGGATATACATTACATCGTTAACAACCAGTGGACCACCTTCGTGACCACGAAGAACACCTGTTGAAAAAGTCCAGGCAGGTTGCAGGTTTTTTACATTGTTTTTATTGATTTGGTCTAGTTTGCTATAACGCGTACCCGCATAATTTCCACCCCAGGTTGCCCAGTTAGCCGGGTTTTGTGTCAATTTCTCTACCTCACTATTTGCGGTAGAAATCGCTGGAGCAGCCAATAATGCAGCTACCGTTGATGCAAGCAGCCAGCTTTTAACAGGCTTCTTCATATGTTTTTCCTCCTAAAGTATTCTGCGTCTAGCCACAGTTTACAGTTAAATTTTAAGACTAATATTAGTTTTAAATCTTGGGTAAAACCGAGAAAAAGGAATTTTTCCCGATTTACTCCAGTTGTGTAAATTGAAGGATTTTGCTTTAAATGTCAACTTTAAAAAGCGCTTTGATTAAAATTTATTTTACATCCCCATCCATTTGGATAACACTGTTCATCCTTAACGTAAATATTTTATCATGGCATAGCCATCCTTTTTACAACCACAGTATAGCTAATTGAAAAGAGCAGTTTTTACCAATATCTCACAAATAACACATTGTTCCTATTCTCTATTTTTGGGAATTTTTCATGGTTTTATCGTAATACAGAAACTTTCCGCAAATACCTGCATTCAAAATTTAACCACTTATAGCTTTACCTTCAATATCTGATAAACCCTATGGACCATTTTCAGGAGCTTGAAAACCTATTTGCCAGCGATGGCCCACTTGCAAAAATCATCTCAGGCTATCTACCCCGTGCAGCTCAAGTTGAAATGGCGGTGCAAATTGCAAAAAATATAGCAGAAAAACAAAATCTGATCGCCGAAGCCGGTACCGGCACCGGGAAAACGATCGCCTATTTATTACCTGCAATCTTGTCGGGCAAAAAAGTTATTGTTTCGACTGGCACAAAAAACCTGCAGGACCAACTATTCAACAAAGACCTTCCAGTTATCCGCAAAATAATAAGCGTACCTTTTTCTGCAGCATTATTAAAGGGGCGGAACAACTATTTATGTACTTACCGACTGCATAATGCAATGCAAACAAATACTGGATTTTCCAAAGATGACGCTGCGGCACTTGCAAAAATAAAACAATGGTCTGGCAAAACTAAAAGCGGTGATATTGCAGAAATGCCTGCAGTTCCTGAAACTTCGCCCACCTGGTTCCACGCCACGTCAACAGTTGATAATTGTTTGGGCCAAGATTGCCCTGATTACGCTGATTGTTTTTTGGTAAAAGCTCGAAAACAAGCCCAGGAAGCCGAAATAGTTGTTGTTAATCATCATTTGCTTTGTGCCGACTGGTCCATCCGGGAAATTGGTTTTGGTGAATTATTGCCTGATGCCGAGGTTATCATCATAGATGAAGCCCACCAGCTTGCCGATACAGCATCTAATTTTCTGGGAATTTCACTCTCTGGCAAACACTTGAATGACTTGGCTGGCGACTCTCTGGCTGAATATTTTAAAGATGCCACCGATATGCCCGATCTTCGTTCCGCATGTGAAAACTTGCAGCACGAAATAAAAAACCTGAGACTGGCCTTCGGCATGGAATTAAAAAGGGGCGAATGGCGAGAAATTGAATCTAACGTCAAAATTTTGACTTCGATAAAAACATTACAGAAACAGCTCCACAAACTCACCGACCAGTTAGAACTTGCCTCTGTTAAAACCAAGGGATTGGAAGCCTGTTTCAAACATTGCCAGGAATTGGAATCACGCTTACAAAAAATCATCCAAGACAATTCCGGCAAATGGATACGCTGGTATGAAACTCATAAAAATTCATTTACCTTCATGCTTACGCCTCTGGATATTGCTTCCGAATTTCAGGCATTTATGAACCATCATCAGGCAACATGGATTTTTACTTCTGCCACACTGAGTATTGCTAACCGTTTCGATCATTTTGCCAATGGCCTCGGTTTAACTGGTGCAACTTGCCAAAGCTGGGACAGCCCTTTTAACTACTCAGAACAATCTCTTTTTTATCATCCTCGCGGCCTACCTCATCCTTCCGACCCAAACTTTACCAAAAAATGTGTTGATTTTGCCCTCCCAGTCTTGCAAGCCAGCCAGGGCCGAGCTTTTTTCCTTTTTACCAGCTATCGAAACTTAAATCAGGCCGCAGAAATTTTAAAATCCCGGCTTGATTATCCGTTGCTAGTCCAAGGCAGCCGTCCCAAATCAATTTTACTGGAGCAATTCAAAAATGCGGGCAATGCCGTACTACTTGGAACTTCTAGTTTTTGGGAAGGAGTTGACGTTCGGGGCGACACCTTATCTTGCGTCATCATTGATAAACTACCCTTTTCCTCACCTCATGACCCAGTCATGAAAGCAAGGCTCCACGCCATGGAAAAACAAGGAAAAAATCCATTTTTTGAATACCAAATTCCGCGTGCTGTCATAGCTTTACGTCAAGGAATCGGCAGACTCATTCGAGATATCAATGATCGTGGTATATTACTTCTGTGTGACCCAAGATTACTTAAACGTTCCTACGGTCAAATTTTTCTCGATAGCGTTCCTCCAATGAAGCGCACTCGTGATATTGAAGATGTAAAAACCTTTTTCAAAAATCAAGAAACATGAAAATACTTGCAGTTGATACCGCCACAGAAGCCTGTTCAGCAGCATTATTGATAGATGGCGACACCCAAGAACGCTACCAACTGGCTCCCCGCGAACATACCAAGCTGATTTTACCGATGATCGATTCGTTAATGGCTGAGGCTCAAATCAACACACAAGACCTGGATGCACTTGCATTTGGCCGGGGTCCGGGTTCTTTTACTGGTGTTAGAATCGCCACCGGCATCATTCAAGGGATTGCTTTTGCAGCAGATTTACCCGTTGCCCCAATATCAACTTTGGCAGCAATCGCACAAGATTGCATCGAAAACACAACGCAAAATATTATTTTCACTGCAGTAGATGCCCGTATGAATGAAATCTACTGGGCTGTTTATCATCGTAATCCTGATGATTTTGTCGAACTGTCTGGCAAAGAATCAGTTACCCCTGTTCAAGCAATCGAATATTCAAGTCCGAAAGGCTTCGGCATTGGTTCAGCCTGGAAAATTCATGAAACTGCAATGAAAAATCAGCTATCAAATTCCCTTGTTGACTACGATGCTAACTATTTACCTAGAGCTTCGACTATTGCAAAACTTGGTGCCCGAGCTTTCACTTTGGGTAAAACCGTTCCCGTCGAGCAAGCCATGCCGGTTTATTTGCGAAATAAGGTTGCTGAAAAAGAATCAGAACGGAAAAAGTAATCCCCCAATACCGGTATTATTTTCGCAACCCTGGTCTTGCAACTCAAAAACCGCAAGAACATTCTATTGTTTTTTGTAAATCACAGAAAACCTTCTACATTTAAGATATTACACCCTGTTAATCTCAACTCGAAAACACAGCTATTGGAAATCTGAAATTATTGAAAAACTTGATCACCTTACACTTTTTTCTAAAGCAAATGCCAATTCTGTGTTTAATGGAGCATCACCATGCTATCACTGAAATACACTCATTCCAGACCCTTTTCAATAATTCCTATTCATAGGATTCTAAAAGTAGAATTTGATATTTCCGATCTATCATAAATGAATATCTCAGTTGGAATTGTAGGTCTGGGCCGCGTGGGCCGATCCGTATTACGCACCAATTTTCTGCAAAAAGACAATGGCAGATTCAACATCAAAGTGTTAAGTGATGTTATGCCTATCTCCCAAGTTGCTTATTTGATCGAACACGACAGTACCTATGGAAAACCTCCGTTCAGCGTCGATTGCGACAATGAAAATCTGATCATATCAGGAAATAAAATCCGATATGTCCAGGTTGATCGGCGCAAAAGCCACCAAGAAAATAACGGCCTTAATGAACTTATTGATTTAAAAATTGATATTCTTGTCAATGCAACAGGCACAGCACAAATCAAGGATTTACGCAATCTAATTGATAAGCAAATCACCAAAAAAATCCTCTGTAGCTGGAATATTAACGGCGGTGATATAAGCCTGGCCTATGGTGTCAATGAACAGCAATATGATACCAACCAGCATCACATCGTCTCTGCAAGCACCTGCACTGGCAATGCAATGGCGCCATTGGCCTATATTCTCGACAAACACATCGGCATCGACTATGCCAGAATAACCACTATCCACCCGGCGCTATCTGATCAACATTTACTGGACGGCTTTCATAAACATTCCCATCTTGGCCGAACTACAGCCGCTTCTATTATCCCTACTAAAACCAATGTTGCCGATTCAACAACCCTGATTTTACCCGGCCTAAAAGGAAAGCTGGACTCATTTTCCTACCGTGTTCCAACAGAAATAGTTTCGGCTATGGATGTATCAACCACTCTAACTAGAGAAACCTCAATTGAAGAAATCACAGATCTATTAAATCAATACGCTAGCGACAAGTTCTCCAAAATTCTACATTGCGATTATGGAAAATGGGGCCATGAAAAGGTCAGCATTGATTATATTGGCACACAATTTTCGACTATTGTATTAATGAATCACTTATCATTAATCAACCAGCGGCAACTGGGCATTTCGATAATGCATGATAATGAAAGGGGTTATAGTTGCCGGGCATTAGATATTTTGGGGATTTTAGCCAAAAGTTTTTAGTTTCTTCCGGTACCTTGAAAAAATACGATTGAATTAAATCCACATTCGAGGGTATATTCACGCAAGTGAATAAAAGTCGAAAATCTACACGCCAAAAGCGCCAAAATAATTTGGCCAAAAAAATCAAACGCTTTATTTTTTTCCTGGCGCTCTTTGCGATTCTAGGCTCCCTATCTTTGGTCTTTCTCTTTCGCTACATTCCACCGCCAACTTCTGCATTCATGCTGTATCAACATTTTACAGATTTCAAAAATGACAAAGGCCTTGTCCGCATCCGTTACCAATGGGCTGCTAAAGAAAACATCTCCCCTTATATCTTTGCCGCCGTAATTGCCTCAGAAGATCAACGCTTTTACCAACATTCCGGGTTTGATTTCAATGCCATCGCATCAGCTCTGGAAGAGCGTTTAAATGGTCGCCGACTAAGAGGCGCCAGCACCATCAGCCAACAAGTTGCAAAAAATTTATTTCTTTCTCCCTCACGCAGTTTATGGCGCAAAGGCGCAGAGGTTTGGTTTACATTGCTGATTGAGTTACTTTGGGACAAACAAAGAATTTTGGAAGTATATGTAAATATAGCTGAATTTGGAGATCATTTGTTCGGTATCGAATCTGCTAGCCGTCATTTTTTTGACACTCCAGCAAAGCGTCTCTCCGCTCCTCGCGCAGCATTGCTTGCTGCAACCCTGCCTAACCCGAAAAAATTCAGAACGGATCATCCTTCAAAATATGTGCTAAAAAAACAACAATGGATTTTGCAACAAATGAAAAACCTGGGATATTTATAGCTATCATTCCAATAAACTTAACCCTCCATGTGTCTTTTTCACATAATCGTTAATAGAAACAGCTCATAACCGATTAACAACACGTAAAACCCCGTAATCCCCGCCAACATATATTTCATCGGCAAAATTCGTAACACATGGAAATTGATATGCACCAATGCAAATAACAAACACACTACCGTGATAATAAATTTTCCAACCAAAAATACCGATATATCAATATCCAGCAAAGCAGACATAAAGGGGTTTACCTCAACCCCACCACGGTCAAGAATATTCAACGTTAGAAATGCATCCAGCAAACTCAATAGAGTAATAGCGATGACGCTGAAACCCACCCATTTTTCATAGTGATCTGTATAAAATCCTTGTTTTGCTTCAATTTGTCTTCTGGCATTCATCCGCCGACCATTGTGCAAGGAAACCAATAAGGATTTAAAATATCGCTGACGGCGATCCGGCTGCCTGCGTTGTTCAAATAACTGACCACAAGGATGAAAAGCATTTTGTTTCATAACGTCTCTTTATATTATTTTCCAACGCATAAATCAAAGTCCAGAATAATACAATATCCAATTAAAAGTAAATTGTTCTCCCGTACAATAGATTTCGATTTTCCTACCTTTCAGTCATAAAACATTAAGAAATCATGCCTGTATCGAATCGTTCCTTTTTAATTGCCTTAATATTATTTTTTGTTTCTGGGTTAACGGCTCTTGTTTATGAAATATTGTGGCTAAAAGAACTCAGATTATTATTTGGCGCAAGTAGCTATGCCGTTGCGACAACCCTGGCTGCATTTTTTCTGGGGTTAGGTTTTGGAGGTGAATACTGGGGCAAAAAGAGTGCCGCCCATGTCAACCCACTGCTACTTTATGGATTGCTGGAACTAGGCGTTGCTTTCAGCGCCTTGGGATACTTCTTGATACTTGATCTGTATAGTGCTCTTTATACGCCGCTGTTTAGTAAATTTGGTAATAACAGAACATTATTTACCCTAATTAAATTCGCGATGTCCCTATGCTTACTTTTTCCACCCGCTTTTTTTATGGGCGGAACATTACCGACAATTAGCCAATATGTCGTTAAAAACAATTCAAAACTGGGACTAAATGTCTCACTACTTTATGCTGTTAATACCTTTGGTGCAGTATTTGGAGCCTGTCTGGCCGGCTTTTTCTTACCGAAGCTCTTGGGTTTTTACAACAGTTACTGGCTTGCAATAAGTATTTCCATTTTGATTGCAATCATCGCAATAACCATTTCATTCAGGACAAAACCGGCCACCCAAAAAACAACCAACGCCCAGTTAAAATTTGTCGATACCAGATTGCAAATTATTGCCTTTATTTCTGGCTTTTTAACTCTGGCTCTGCAAGTCTTATGGAACCGTATGTTTGCTCAGGTGTTACAAAACTCTGTCTACACCTTTGCCTTGATTCTAATCGTATTTCTTTTCTGTCTGGCACTGGGCAGCTTGCTAGCAAACCGTCTAATGCGCTACTGCCAGAATCAGCAACTAATTTTATTTTTCATGCTATTTTTTGGCGCATTTTTGGTTTTAATCAGTCCTTTTGCTTTTGTCTACTGGACGGATAATTTGCATTACCTTGGAGCCAATAAAGGCTGGCTGGCATACTTGCTTGAGATAGCATCAGTCACACTTGTCATTCTTGGTATTCCGCTAATATTACTGGGGACCGTGTTTCCGTTATTAATCAAGCTTGGAGAAAACCCCGAAGCATCCAGAGGCTTTTTGATCGGCAGACTTGCTGCGATTAACACTCTTGGCGCAATCACGGGTTCATTAGTTGCTGGCTTTGTCATTCTCGAATACATTGGGCTTTGGGGAGGCATTCGCTTGATGGCAGTCATGTATTTTTTGACCGCCTGGTTTAGTTTAAGCCAGGCATCACTCCAACGCCCCAGATGGTTCTATTTACCCGCTCTCGGTATTTTACTTTCCGTGTCAATATTGGATACCGGCAAAATTCCAGTCGTGAAAATTGACCCTGTTGTTGAAAATGAAAGCTTGCTGGAATATTGGGAAGGTAGCTCGGGGACTGTTGCGGTAATTCGCAAAAAAGAACAATTAAAAATCAAACTCAATAATCATTACACCCTTGGCGGCACTGGTTCTTATCAGCTTGAGCAACGCGAAGCCGTTTTGCCGATCTCTGTTCACCCCCAGCCAAAATCCGTCTACCATATTGGCTTGGGCACTGGAATTTCTGCCGGCGGCACTCTGACTTTACCAATTCGCCGGCTGGTTGTCACTGAGATTAATGCCAATGTCATTACTGCATCAGAAAAATATTTTGGTGAGTTTTTGAACGGTTTGTTTTTTGATCCTCGTGTACAAATCGTCGAAGAGGATGGCAGGAACTATTTGCGCGGCACAAATGAACATTTCGATGTCATTATCAGCGACCTTTTTATTCCCTGGAAAGCTGGCGTTGGCAGCCTGTATTCTAGAGAACACTACCAGATAATTTTGGATCGACTAAACCATCAAGGTCTATTTATGCAATGGTTACCAACCTATCAAATAACCGAACAGGAATTTAATGTGATTGCAAATACCCTACTAAGCGTATTTCCTCAGGTTACAGTTTGGCGAGGTGATTATTCCCCCCTAAAACCTATTATAGGTTTATTAGCTCATAAAGAGCCTGGACAACTATCTCCACAAGCCAGGATTTCCCGAATTTCCCAGGAAAAGCCACCTTTACTTAGCTATTTTGTTGGTGACCTGGAACCATTCCGCCAAACCTATAAACAATATCCCATAAATACTGATGACAAGCCCTTTATTGAATTTAATGCACCGATCAGTCAGCGGCAAGTGAAAGACTCACGCAAAAAATGGCTCACAGGAGAAAAACTGTTGAGGTATTTACGCAAAATTGCCGCACCACAAAATCAATTTTTAGATGCACTCGAGATACACAAAAAACAACTCCCTGAAGCTGGTCTGCATTTACATGCAGCACAAATTTTCAGATATCAAGGCAAACTGAAGCAATGGAAACAGGAAATGGCACTTTATAAACAAAAAACAAGAGAAATAAAACAGCCATTGTAGTTTTTACAGTCTTTCCTTCAATAGGATTACAAAATTGGACAAAGGCCTTTCACGCTCAAGAACACCCATTTATTGCATCCCGTTTTTAGTGGACAACGTTGCTGCAAAATATTACAACAAACTGTTATTACTGCATTTTAGAACCTAACTCCTCCACAAAAACTGACGCGTTCTCAACGCGGCATTCTCAAACGCAAAAGGTATAAGTTTGCCAAATCAAAATATTAGCTGTAATCTCTAACTGACTATATTTTGTTTAAGACCACCTATTTGACTATCAACCCAAAGTGTCCAACCGAACAAAGTTTTTTCTAGTTAACCTTCTATTTTCACTCGGTTATTTTATCAGTGCTTATATCGGGATGTTACTGGCAACACCACCCAGCAATGCCAGTCCGATTTGGCCAGCAGCTGGAGTCGCTCTGGCAGGAATCTTGATTTATGGCAACAGAATTTTGCCAGGTCTAATTATTGCTGTTCTGGCAACTCAAATCTATTCCTTTCTTGAAATTTCCAATATCGATAAAATTTTACTCTCAATCCGGATTGGCAGTATTGCAGCACTAGGCTCATTTATTCAAGCAATTCTTGGCGCAAAACTAATCAAACGATTTATTGGAGACGATTCCTCCTTAATCGAAGATAAAAAAATCATCGGATTTTTCTTATTAGGAGGACCAGTCAGCTGTACTATTTCCGCAACTTTTGGATTATTGGCACTGTATTTCGAAAACTTAATTGTTGCGAAAGATTTATTGCTCGCCTGGGGAACCTGGTGGGTAGGTGACACAATCGGCGTTTTAATTTTTACTCCATTGACATTATTACTTTTTTCCCCAAAAAAAAGTTTTTGGAAGCGCAAACAAGCAATAGTTGCGTATCTATTGCTGGGGCTGTTTCTCGCCGTTGTCATTATTTTTAAATATAGCGAAACACAAGAACATCAGAGAATTTCGTCTGAATTTCAACGCCAGGTCGCATTAGTGGATGGGGCATTAAAGAGCCGGATTGAGCATCATCTGGAAATAAATTTAGCACTAAAAGGTTTTCTTGAAAATGTCGAAGCTATAAACAGCAAAAAATTTCACCACTTCACCTTGCCATTCCTAAACCGATACAGCAATATCCAAGCATTAGAATGGATACCTCGAATCACTTATGGCCAAAAACTACAATTAGAACAATCAAAGAAATTTATTATTTATGAAGCTGATGAAAACAACAACTTAGTCCCTGCAAAGAAAAAGGCAATTTATTTTCCTATCTATTTTGTTGAACCAAAATTTACTAACCAACGGGCCATCGGTTTTGACATTAGTTCTAACCCGCAAGTATTCCCGGTTATTGACAAGGTCATTAAAAGCTCGAAAACGCAAGCGACAGGAGCCATCCAACTTGTACAGGATGGCATTAAAAAACCAGGTATTGTGCTATATTCTCCAGTCTATCGAATAGACCAGCCAATTATAAACGAGCTACACAAACAAAAATATTTTAGTGGCTTTGCCGCCAGCGTTTTCAGAATCAATGATCTCGTGGAAAATGTTCTGGATCAACTGCCAGAAACAAATCTGACGCTTTCAATTAAAGATAATGAAAGAATTTTATTTGATTCATTTTCAAAAAAATACAGCCACCAATTAAATTTCATTGCACTGAAACAATCAGAAAAAATCAATTTTGCAGGACGCAGCTGGACCATTGTCTACAAACCATCCCTACAATTTTATGCAAAACAGCAATCCTGGGTTACCTGGTGGATACTGTTGGGTGGTTTGCTGCTAACTGGTTTAATTGGTATTGGAACTTTGCTACTAACGGGAAGATCTAAAAGAGTTGAAGAACTCGTAAAAATTAAGACCCGAGACCTGGAGGCTGCTAATACCCACCTGAGTGAAGAAATCAAAAAACGTCAACATTTTCAAGCAGAATTAGCCAGCCGGAATTTGGTTTTGGAGCAACTAGCTGAAGGTGAATCACTTCAGCAAATACTTCTCCGTATTGCAACAGATGCAGAACGGCAGCTCTCTGAAATGCTTTGCACAATACTACTGCTGGATGAAGAAAAACCATCTTTAAAACAAGGGGCATCGCCCAACCTCCCAGATTATTTTATTGAAACCATAACCGGTAAATCTTTTGATGATTTAGGCTGCTTTGTTAAACAAGTTTTTGCTGAAAAAAATACGGTTGTCGTTAACGACTTTGCCGATAGTGATTGCCATCTTAGTTTTAAAAACCTGTCATTAAAACTAAACTTGAAAACCTGCTGGACAGAACCAATTATGTCATCCAGAAATAAGCTACTGGGTATAGTTATCTTCTTTTTCTACGAAAAACAGCCTACAACGTCTGAAAATTTGCAGTATTTCAAAAGAGTAGCTCAATTGTCTGCCATTGCAATCGAAAGAAAAAATAACGAGAGCGAATTACGGATTGCGGCCAGCACTTTTCAATCACATGAAGCAATTATGGTTACTGATAAACAAGGAAAAGTTCTGCGAGTCAACCAGGCTTTCAGCGACACCACTGGTTTTTGGGAAGAAGATATTATTGGCCAAAACCCCAAAATACTGTCCTCTGGTATTCATGGATGGAGCTTTTTCCTGAATATATATCGAAATCTGATCCGTCACGGTAGATGGCAAGGGGAAATATGGAGCCAACGAAAAAATGGTGAAATTTTCCCTGAATGGCTAACGATAACAGCAGTGAAAGACGAACAAGATAAAGTCAGTCATTATGTTGCTATCTTTTCAGACATTACTGACAAGATAGCAGCCGAAAAAGAAATTCATGCGCTTGCCTTTTATGACTCTTTGACCGGATTGCCCAACCGGCGACTGCTTCTGGAACAACTTCAACATGAAATAACTGGCGCCAAACGTCATCATCGTTTTGGGGCATTATATTTTCTTGATCTCGATCATTTTAAAAAAATAAATGATTCTCTTGGTCATCAGGTTGGCGATGAGCTACTAATACTAGTCGCTCAACGAATTAAAGCCTTGTTAAGAAATGAAGACACCGCCTGTCGGTTTGGTGGCGATGAATTTATTATTTTAATTCCTGCACAGGCAGATAATGCAAAAACTGCAGCTAATCAAGCTGCCATACTCGCGGAAAAAATCAAACAGACCATCAATCAGCCATTTTTTTTGCAAAATACCCCGCATCATTTTTCCACCAGTATTGGCATTTCAATTTACCCGGGTGCTACAAATCAACCGTCTGTTATTATTCAGCAGGCTGACACGGCTATGTACCGCGCCAAAGAAAGCGGACGAAATGGCATCTGCTTTTTCCAAACCAGTATGCAAAAAACAGCCGACCGACGTTTAATCATGGAAAAAGAGATTCGCCAAGCTTTAGAAAATCAGGAATTTGAACTCTATTACCAACCCCAGGTTAATCAACATGGGCAGGTAATTAGTGCGGAAGCATTGATTCGCTGGAATCACCCTGAAAAAGGTCTGATTTTACCCAACGAATTTATTTCGATAGCTGAGGATACACAACTGATTTTACCGATCGGGCAGTGGGTACTCAAAGAGGGTTGCAAACAAATTAAACGATGGGATGCAGAAGGCGTGTTGATTAAACATATCTCAATCAATGTCAGCTCCCGGCAATTCAGGCAATCTGATTTTGTCAGTCAAGTTAAAAACGCGATAGCCGAATCCGGGATTATAGCCAATCGCCTAATGATTGAACTGACGGAAGGCATAGTTGGACGAAGCCGCTATCGCGGAGAAAAAGCAGGCTTGGTCGCAGAATAAAGTGTAACCTCATCATTTCCCTTTATTTTCATAACCAGTTAATGTGTCAGTTTCTCAAACAAACCATGAGGTTA
>JALSJK010000067.1 GCA_026989395.1 Methylomonas sp. | reverse complement strand
GGCAGGAATTATTCTCAGTTTAAGATCGCTTGTTCAATCCGGCGATCGATGGGAACAATTCTGGAATAAAATTAATCAATATGGAGCGCAATGTTATACATGAAACATCATATTGAGGCTTCACCCTATTTTTTGTCATGTACAAAGCTGTTTTTATTATGGTTTGAAGTGGCCAAATGTTTTCATATTAATATCGTTTTGACGGGCATACGCCGCTTTCGTTAGTCCACCGGTCTGCCAGACTTTAACATGCACTTGTTTTTCATGATGTTCCATTACTGGGTTCTCCAAATTCAAAATTTCAGGAGAATAGCTATTTATACTGATGCTGGGTAGAAAGTGGCGTTGGTCACTTACCTTAATTTATTTGAATCGATTCTACAGAAATTCATTTTTTCTGGGCTTTTTCAACTTAAAAGCTACACTTAAGACTAATATCATGACCCAATATACCTTTCACATTTGAGAATGCCTCGTTTAGAGTATGCCCGTTTTTTGAAAAAATTGGCAGAGCAGACTAGTGGAAGGTTTTGCAGCAACGTCATTCACTAAATAATGGTGTGCTATAAATGGGGTCTTCTTGAACGTGAAAGGTCTATATCTGCTGAAAAAATATTGAAATGATTGATGTGCAACAATTTCCCTTCGCTTTAGAACCTAAATCTGTAGATCAATGGCTGATAACCACAAGTCTTACAGATACGATTGTATCAGCAAGTGAATTTCACAAAATAATCAAAAATTTGAACCGTGCAAAAATTGACTCCAATTTACTGTATCAGATCATTCAGAAATTGACGCCCTCTACAGAAAAATTAACCAATGATTTACAGCAAAATATTTTAGAAAATTCTGCTCCGTTTGACGAAAAAATAGTAAAACTAAAACGCTTGAGCCGTCATTTAATGAAGGAGCTTATTTCTGCTTATTTTTCGATTGCCAACCATAAAAGTATTCACAATGAATTACGCAAAGACATTGTTCATCAAGCGTTAGAGTTGATTGGTCAACATTTATTACTTAGCGCCAAAATGAATGAAAGACCTTCCAGCAACATCTGGAAGATGAGTAGTCAGCTCTATCAAATTGCACATACACCCTTGTTTGACTCAGCAATTGCTGACACTGTTAAACGAAACATATTATTCTATCTGTGCAACCCGTACCAACTAATAACTTCAGATATTGATAGCCTGTACTCTGAAATATCAAAAAATTCTCAGCTCATCCATTTACAGGAAACATACTCTGAAACTACAAACCAATGCTATTTTGTTTGGGAGTATGTTAACAATATTGCACCCAACATCGCCCAACAAAATAAAACATATTCGAGAGCAATTTATTTAAACACCGAACAACTGGCCAATTTATTTCAAACCGGAAAATTCGATACCCGTTTTGAGGCTGTTCAACAAATTATTCTCAAATTGACTGGATATCAAAAAACCATTCATTCCGACATTCCCTCAGAACCAGTCATTCGCTCTTTATATTTTGGGTTCGATCAAATTGAAAAAGCCTTACAACAAAATTTACGAATTAGTAAATTGCAAAACCTCGGTCATGATTATCTTGTCAGCAACACCTTAATGGATGCAAAACTGGAGCCATTAGCACATGAGCAACCCTTTGTTATCAATAGCAATAGTAATATTTGGCAACAAAATTCAAACAGTCCGCAAAAAAACAACACTGTCAAAATACAAAACACTCAGTTTGCCAATTTTATTGTTGCAGTTTCACATCCACAAGATTATTCCAATGAGAGCATTGTCATTATTGACAGCGAAGATAATCAGCCACAATTAGGAATTATAAGAAGAATTCTTTATATTCCTCAAAGTAACACTCAGCGACTACTGATAGAAAAAGTCCCGGGTAATATCCGCTTTTCCAAGCTGAACGAATCAACAAGAGCTATTCTGGTTCAAGATTCAAACCACTTTGATGAATTAATTTTTCCAGCAGAAGCTCATCTCGCTGGATCAACACTATCATTTGAAAGCAAACAAGTAACATTTGAAAAGCTAATTGAGATGACTGCTTTTTTTATACGTTTTCAGGTCAGAATTCATTAGCAATACCATGTGGAACATGCGCGGCGGTCACATGCTGGCCAGCAGAAATGCAATGACCTTTTTGATCATCAAAGAAAATATCAGCACCGAAAGCATTAAGAAATTCGCCCTTGGCCATCCCCCCCAAAAACAACGCTTCATCAATTCTGATATCCCAGTCTCTGAGCGTCCTAACGACTCTTTCGTGCGCCGGTGCTGCCCTGGCCGTAACCAAGGCAGTCCTAATAGGAGAACTTTCTTCTCCAAAGGTTTTTTGAATATAATGTAAAGCCTGTAGAAAATCTTTAAAAGGACCTCCTGTTAAAGGAATTTTTGCAGAATTTCTTTCATTATCTGTAAAGGCATCCAAACCTTTTTGTTGAAAAATCCGTTCTGACTCGTCAGAAAATAAAACAGCATCACCGTCAAAAGCTATCCGTAATTGATCGGGATATTGACTTGCTGTGCAACTCGATAATATAGTAGCAGCTGCATATCCGGCATCCAACGCTTTGACGACATCATCGGTGTTAGCTGATAAGAATAAATGCGCACCAAATGCAGGTATATAACCATATGGCGACATTCCACTAGTAAAAGCCGCTCTAGAAATATTAAGTCCATGATGAGCAATCGAATTAAAAATTCTTAGGCCAGTATCCGCACTATTTTGTGATAACAAGATAATCTCAACAAAAGGGTCATCTTCAGGAGACTCATTGTTGATAGCTAAGAATTTCTTGACTAGCGAAAACCCAAGGCCAGGCTCCAAAACCTCATCTTCATGCTCTATTTGATACTGGCAAAACGCTTCTTTTCCTTCCGCTTCAAAGATTCGGTGAGATTCATCCAGATCAAACAAGGCTCTGGATGAAACTGCTACAACCAATTTTTGCTGATTAGTCATAATGATGAATTCTCATCGTTCACTCTCCTGAGTTTAAAAAATCAAACTGCCGGGGCCAGTCGCTAAAATTAAAAACCTGACCATTTTTTCGTACTTCGGCAATTTTATCCAGATCAATTTCCGAATAAACCCATTGCGGCTTATTCAATTCTCCAAGTTTCAAAATACCATTATCAGGAAAACCTTTGTCAATTGGCGTATATACTGCCGCAGAGCCAATATTAATATCTACAGCCTGGTTCCATAAGGCATCTCCAACAGTTGGGGATTGTATAACGTAGCATTGATTTTCAAGCGCTCTTGCCTGACAACCAATACGAACGCGATAATAGCCCGCTAAGGTATCAGTACAACTTGGCACTATAATTAAATTGGCTCCAGCTTCAACTTGTTTACGGGCAAATAATGGAAATTCGCAATCATAGCAAATATTTATACCCATCATACCAAAGTCAGTATTAAAGACTTTCAGTTGGTCTCCCGACTTAATTTGCCAATCTTCATTTTCAAATCTTGTCATCTGGAGTTTTGGCTGATAATCAAACTGGCCATCTGGCATGAATAAATAGGCATGATTATGATATTGCCCTGATTGGTCTTGTACAGGAAATGTACCTGCCTGAATATAACATCCAAACTTTACTGCCAACCTCTGAAATAATTGAAGATAATCACCAAGAAGTGACTGCATGGCTTCCAGCTGTTTATTCAAGGCGCTGTAAACATCTTTTGAGAAAAGAGAAGTGATTTCCATTGAGCAATATTCAGGAAATAACAAAATTTTTCCGTCTTTTTCAGAAGCTTCTTTTACCCATGCAGTCACCTTTTCTTGATAGTCTTTCCAATGTGTATGAAAACTTATATTGTATTGCGCAACAGCTACTTTAACTTTCATGCTTGAGCCAAAAAGTCATTGGTTTTGGACTTTCCTCTGTTTCATCAATATCTTTCCAGGTATAAGAGGTGGTTAATTCAGGATGCTTGAAATAACTGCGTTTGTTCCAAAATTCATCAAGTGGAACATAATTTTTTGGTCTTCGGGGATGATCGGCAGGTCTTTCAACACAACAAAAACAAATATGTTCAAACCCTCCAAGTTTTTCAGCATGCGCTTCTCGTTCCTGAAAAAAGCGAACACCAATTCCCAAACCACGATAAGCTTTATTCAAAACTGACTCACCGCAGTAAAAAATCTTATCAGGATCATAATTATGTTCGATAAATGGTTTTTTTACCTCAGGTGTTTCATATTTCATCGGAATAGCAGTGGAAGCGCCCACAACCTTGTCTTTATCAAGCGCCAAAACAATAACACTTTCAGGACATTCAATGTAGGTTGCTAAATATTTTTCCTCATAATCATAATCACCATCATAAAGATAGGGAAAATCACGAAAAACTTCGATCCTGAGGCGAGCAAGTTTTGGGATGTATTTTTCCAGCCCTTTGCCACTCCATCTTTTAATTTTGATATCTTTAGGCATTATTGTTTACATCCTGAATTCAAAAAAAATCAGGGCACATAATAATTAAAAAAATTGGACAAAACCAGCCAGATAGTGGGTTATTTCGAACAGACCTGGGCCATCAATTTCTCTAACGCTCCATTGACTACTGTCCTGGCATTTTTGTTAACGACTGATACCATATCAAGCCCAGCCCCTAAAAACTCATATTCACCAAAACCTAGAACCATGCCAGTTTGCAAATCAATAATGGATAGGTCGAGATCAACATGAATTGTTTTCATTTGGGTAGCCACCACTTTAATTGGTGTCTCCCTGACATTGACAAAAGCTCTCACTAAATATTCGACATTAAATCGTTCTAAAAATTTTTGTGTAACATGAAAATTTTTCAGTAATTTGTTAAAATTTTGAGGTATTTTGTCCTCGTCAAGCTCAAGAAAATTAAGATCATAGCGTTTAAATGCTGCACTAACCAGACCATTAAATTTAAATACAATAAATCGGCGATTTGAAGATTTCTCATTTTCTGAAAATTCAGAAAGAATGTATAGAACGGCTTTTTTACCTGCCAAACATTGTTTACTTCTGGACGTAAAATGTCTTTGATCAATAACGTATGAATTTTGACTCACTTCTGCCAAGGGTTTTAATGTGACTTTCAATTGACTCCATTTATCCGGAATTAATTTTATTTTTTTGCGATCCGGCTGAAAACCAGCTGCTTGAATATCCACAACTGTTTCATTTGCGGCCAAATGACTTAAATTTAAAACTCCTGAATCATCCAAATATCCTCTTGGAACTTGATTGACCCTGACTTGAGCGTTTGGAACATTGGCAATAATCTGCAAATGGCCGGTTGGCAAATCAGGCGGTGCAATATAGTTTTTTTGACTGTTGAAGTTTTCTCCGGACGAAAACATAAACTCCCCTATTAATGAAGAAGATTCCCAGGGAATCTGTCGTCCGGAGGTATCTCGTATGACACCATTTCTAACTCTTTTAAAGGTTTGTTCAATGGTAAGACCTGGCTGTTTTAATGCTGTTAAAAGATGATGTGTATAGAGTCCATTACGTCCATCACCATCTGCTGCAACAGAACCAGGGGCCGTGGCATAGGCAATAAATGATCCCACTGGACCTTCCATCCTTGCCAATCCCTGTTCCAGGTTTCTAAAACTTCGAGCAAACGGATTATTGCGACATGCATCAAGAATCACAATATTTACCCCATTCCCTGCAGTTTCCATTTTTCTTAAAATTGAGCCCGCATCGATACTTTCATCCTGAACTTCATCAGCGGATTGCACATCGGCTGAAATGGGTATCAGATAATTTCTTCCTTTAATCTGCACCCCGTGTCCAGCATAATAAAACAAACCAATATCCGTTTTTTTTAGCCGTTCACCAAAATCCCTAATTGCTTCCCGCATTGTCTTTCTATCAAGATCAAGACGAACTTCGACATCAAACCCCAATAATTTTAAAATTGCTGCCATATCCTGGGCATCATTTACAGGGTTGGCCAAGGGAGAATATTGATAAGAACTGTTTCCAATTACTAAAGCCACTCGCTTTTGAACAGCCCCGACATTACTCTCTTGCAGAAAAAACAATAAGAACAGCAAACAATATCTTTTGAGTGATTTTTTTGTCATTTTTTTGAATTTCCGATCACTAATAAATATTATTTTGATACACAAAAAGTTATTTTAAACTTTTATTCAATATTCATCTGAAAATAGAAAATCAAGACAAAAACAGCCACTCTATTCAACAATAATTACCATTGAATGTATTGTAATTCATTAAAACTGAATTCCTCAGGCTGATCATTGTTCCATTCGATATGATCGGGAAGTGCCAAATCGTCCATATCTTCGTAATTAATATCGTCATCATAATTCATTTTAATCGCCTTTTTGTTGATTAACTTCTGAATTATTTTGACCCAATATAGTTGAATTCTCAGTGATTAATTGCCTTGGAAAAAGTGAAAAAATACCAGAAAAAAACAGAAAGGAAGAAGGTATAAAAAAACCGCTTTCAATTGAAAGCGGTATAATTTAGGAGGATATAACGTGGCTGTTTTCATTCACGTTAGGGTTATCTTCCTCCTAATAGAATTTATATTCTGTTAGAAATTCACAAAAAAAATGTGACTTATTAACAAAGTGGAACTGTTGATTGAATAACTGACTAATGGTCGGGGCGAGAGGATTTGAACCTCCGACCCCTACAACCCCATTGTAGTGCGCTACCAAGCTGCGCTACGCCCCGACTGATCAGTTGTTTTTTAATTTCCCTAATGAACTTAGGAAGGCAACGTTGGTTATTATTTCAAAGAAATAATAACATGTATAGCTATTTCAAAATTTCCAATAAATCTTCCAGTTCACCCACCATTTGATGAATCATTTGTTTAGTTCGGGTCGAATCTTCCTTGACATCATCGCTAGCTAAATGGGCCCTAGCCCCACCAATAGTATAGCCTTTTTCATAAAGCAAAGATCGAATCTGCCTTATAAGTAAAACATCATGCCGCTGATAATAGCGTCTGTTTCCCCGCCTTTTAACAGGCTTTAATTCAGGAAATTCCTGTTCCCAATAACGTAATACATGGGGTTTAATTTCGCATAGTTCACTCACTTCACCAATGGTGAAATATCTTTTCGCCGGAATAGCCGGCAATTCATTATTATTACTCGGTTCCAGCATATGCTTCCACCCGCGCTTTTAATTTTTGACCTGATCTGAAAGTAACCACTCGCCGAGCTGTAATAGGAATCTCTTCGCCCGTTTTTGGGTTTCTCCCAGGCCGGCTGTTTTTGTCTCTTAGTTCAAATTTACCAAACCCAGATATTTTTACTTGCTCTCCAGATTCCAATGAATTTTTAATTTCTTCAAAAAAAAGTTCCACCATTTCTTTTGCTTCACGCTTATTTAATCCTAATTCGTCAAACAATCGCTCTGCAAAATCTGCTTTTGTTAAAGCCATGATATCAGTCCCTCAACCTTGCACTTAATTGATTTTTTAATTTAGCTAATACTTCGGTAACTATAGCATCAATTTTTGTATCTGTTAATGTTTGTTTATTATCTTGAAGAAACAGCGCCAAGGCAATACTTTTGAAACCATTTTCAACCCCTTGCCCCCTGTAAATATCAAAAATAACAATATCTTGAATTACTTCAATCGCACAATTATCAATACATTTTTTAATTGCTCCTGCAGTTATTTTTTCTTCCACAATTAATGCCAAATCGCGACGAACTGACGGAAATTTAGACAACTCCTCGAAATGAGGGATTTTTTTCTTTGTCAACAAATCCTGATCTAATTCAAATAAAAAAACATTTTGTTCGAAACCCAGTTGTTTTTCTAATGTCGGATGTAACATGCCTAGCCAACCCAATAACCTTTTATCTTCTGTTAGAATTTTTGCTGCTTGCCCAGGATGAAGAGCCGGATGTTGAGCTGCGTTAAAAAAAACCTGATACCCTGTAAGAGCGATAATGGCTTCTACATTCGCTTTAATATCAAAAAAATCAACTGCTCGATTTTCTTCCCCCCATTGCTCATTAAATATATTTCCTAAGACTAAACCTGCTATTGATTTGGATTGAACTGTTTCACCATTCTTTTGAAAAAACTTCAACCCATTTTCAAACAATCTAACCCGGTTCTGCTGCCTGTTGGTGTTATGTGATGCTGCTTTAATTAAACCACACCATAAGCTGGTTCTCATCACCGACATATCAGCCGAAATCGGATTTTTTAAAAAAATTGGCTGGTCATCAGGAGCAATTAACTGCTGTATCTTCTCATCAACAAAACTATAAGTAATTGCTTCCTGATAGCCTTTTGCAACCAATATGTCTTTAATTTTATTGATAGGAAGAACTGCTTCAGGCGCTTCTCCAAGCTCAGCTCGCATCAATAACTGATGGTCAGGTAAATTGTTATAACCGTAAATTCGACCTATTTCTTCAATCAAATCGGCTTCAATCGCAATATCAAAACGAAAACCAGGTGGGGTTATCTCCCAACCATCTGGATTTGTGCAAACATCCATTCCCAGTCGTTGTAAAATGTCCGTAACTTCCTCATTCGGCAAAGTAATCCCTAAAATACCTTCAATACGGTTTTTCCTGAGCACGACTGGTAAACGCTTAGGCAAAGTGGCTTCCGTCACGACTTCAGTAATCGGTCCTGCGTCTCCGCCCGTTATATCAACAATCAGCCTGGTTGCACGCTCAATAGCACGATGCTGCATAGTTGAGTCAACGCCTCTTTCAAATCGATGTGACGAATCAGTATGCAATCCAAATTGACGGGCCTTACCCGCTATACTCTCAGGAGCAAAATATGCACACTCCAAAAATACATTCTGAGTAGCATCACTTACAGCTGTTATACTTCCCCCCATCACTCCCGCCAAAGCCAGAGGTTGATGCTCATCGGCAATCACTAGCACATCTTCATCTAGATCAATAATCTGGTCATTTAATAAGGGTAATTTCTCATTTAGTTTACCCATGCGAACTGTAACAGTTCCATGTAATTTGTCTGCGTCAAAGGCATGCAAAGGTTGTCCCATTTCCAAAAGCACATAATTTGTCACATCAACCAGCGGCCCGAGACTTCTTAAGCCCGAACGCCGTAATTTTTCTTGCATCCAAACCGGAGTTGCTGCATTGACATTAACGTTTTTAATTAATCGTCCCAAGTAACGCGGACATGCAGTTGTGTTTTCTACGGCTACAGACTGAGTTTCGTCAAGCGTAACAGGAACCGAATCAATTTTGGTTCTTGACCATTCCATTCGATTCAAAACTGCAACTTCACGAGCAATGCCTTCCACACTTAAGCAATCAGCACGATTCGGTGTTAAATCAACTTCTATAATCGAATCATTTAATGCCAAATATTCTCGAATATTTTTCCCCACGGGAGCATTTGGAGACAATTCCATTAATCCATCTGCATCTTCAGCAAGTCCCAACTCCTTTTCAGAACAAAGCATTCCAAAAGATAATTCACCACGTAATTTGGATTTTTTTATCTTGAAATCACCAGGTAACACTGCCCCTATCAAAGCAGTTGGTACTTTCAATCCAGGTCGAACGTTACTTGCACCACAAACAATTTGTAATGGTTCACTTTTACCAACTTCAACCATACAAATATTGAGTTTATCAGCATTTGGATGTTGTTCCACCGACAATACTTCTCCAATAACTACACCGCTGAAATCAGCAGCTGCAGGCAAAACTGATGCAACTTCCAAACCCGCCATCGTTAGCTGCTCAACAAGTTGACCAGTTGAAACAGGTGGATTGACCAACTCTCTAAGCCAAGCTTCACTTATTTGCATATCTGAAACCCTCCCTAGTTAAACTGCTCAAGAAATTTAAGATCATTTTCGAAAAATAATCGTAAATCATTAATTCCATAGCGTAGCATTGCCAGACGTTCAACCCCCATACCGAATGCAAAGCCAGTGTATTCATCACTATCGATATTAACTGCATTGAATACTTCAGGATGAATCATGCCACAGCCCATTACTTCCAGCCAACCAGTCTGACTACAAACACGGCAGCCTTTACTACCGCACATCACACACTCAATATCGACTTCGGCTGAAGGTTCAGTAAATGGAAAATAAGAAGGCCTGAAGCGGACCTGAATATCTTTCTCAAAAAATGCGCGCAGAAATTCGTATACCACACCTTTCAAATCGACGAAACTCACATTCTCATCAACCAAAAACCCTTCAACCTGATGAAACATGGGGGTATGGGTAATATCCGAATCACAGCGATAAACTCTGCCTGGAGCAATCACTTTTAACGGTGGCTTTTGGTTTTCCATGACACGGATTTGCACTGGTGAAGTATGCGTTCTTAAAACCGTATGCGCATCAAAATAGAAAGTATCATGCATTGCTCTTGCAGGATGATGTTCGGGAATATTCAAGGCTTCAAAATTATGGTAATCATCTTCGATTTCAGGACCTTCCACCACCTTGAAACCAACACCAGCAAAAATTTCTTCAATTCTCCGTAAGGTAATGGTAATAGGGTGCAAACCACCTATCGATTGTCCACGGCCCGGCAAAGTAACATCAATCGCCTCATTTTCCAATCTTTCAGCCAAAGCCTGATTTTCAAATGCTATTTTACTGGCTTCCAATTTGGCCTGGAATTCATTTCGAGCGGCATTGATTAACTGACCGACTTCGCGGCGTTTATCCGGATCAAGTTTTCCTAACTCTTTCATTTTCAGACTAAAAGCCCCTTTTTTTCCAAGGTACGCAACTCTAACCTGATTAAGCTGGTTTAAATCAGCTACTTTTTCAAGATCCTGCAAGGATTGTGTGAGAATTTCTTCGATAGTCACTGACAACTCAGTTCTCTTTATAATTTGTTACGGGAAAGGATAAAATCTTTATTGATGATAAAAAAATACCCAATTATTAAGGGTATAAATATCTGACTAGTACAACGGCAATATATCCAGCTGCACTTGTCAGATTTCATCGACATAAAATTTGAACAACCATGATAGAGCATCATGATTGGCTGGTTTTATGGTTGACTATGATTAGCTTTCGCTATTTTTGCTAATTCTGCAAATGCTTCACTGTCACGAACAGCAAGATCTGCTAATACTTTACGATCAATTGCAACATTTGCTTTGGTCAAGCCATTGATAAATCGGCTATAGGAAATCCCACATTGTCTTGCTGCCGCGTTAATACGGACAATCCACAAAGACCGAAACTGACGTTTTCTTTGTTTGCGATCACGATACGCATATTGACCAGCTTTAATAACAGCTTGTTTGGCTACTCTATAAACTCGACTGCGAGCGCCATAATAGCCTTTCGCTTGTTTTAAAATCTTTTTGTGTCTTGCTCTGGCAGTGACACCACGTTTTACTCTTGGCATTATCTTCTCCTAAACCTTAACTATAGGGTAACATCCGTGCAACCATAGGCACATCAGAGGGATGAAGAGTTGCAGCTTTACGCAAGTGTCTCTTTCTTTTGGTACTTTTTTTGGTCAAAATATGACGCAAATGAGATTGTTTACACTTAAAACCGCCACCGCCAGTACGCTTAAAACGCTTGGCCGCGCCACGATTAGTCTTAATTTTTGGCATTTGTTTTTCTCCACTTAAGATTAAAATTAAACATCCTTGAGATAAAAACCCAGCAAGGCAAAATGCGTGGCCCTGAAGAATTTTACTTGTATTACACTACAAGATTCAGCAACCTCTCCATTGGTTACTTTAAAAAATAAAAGAAAAAAAATTTAATGTTTTTTCTTGATTGGAGCAAGAACCATCACCATCTGGCGTCCTTCCATCTTAGGAAATTGCTCAACCATTGCGATATCCTGAAGATCCTTTTCAACACGCTTTAATAAAGCCATGCCTATTTCCCGATGGGCCATTTCTCGGCCTCTAAAACGAAGCGTTACTTTTGTCTTGTTCCCCTCATTGAGGAACTTTACAAGATTCCGCATTTTGACCTGATAATCACCTTCATCAGTACCTGGCCTAAATTTTATTTCCTTAATTTGAACCTGCTTTTGTTTCTTTTTTGCGGCCTGTAATTTCTTACTTTGTTCAAACTGGTATTTACCGTAATTCATTATCCGGCAAACCGGAGGATCAGCATTAGGGGAAATTTCCACTAAATCCAAATCAGCTTCATAAGCAAGCTGTTTTGCTTCATCTAAAGGCATGATACCCAACTGTTCCCCATCAACACCTGTTACCCTCACCCTTCTTGCGGTTATTTCATCATTCAGGCGCGTTTCATTTTTTTTAGCAGCGATACTACAATCCTCCAATAATATTTATTTTCTAGTTTCAATCACATTCGTTAAATGTTGTATAAACTCGTTACTTGAGAGACCACCAAGATCCTCTCCTTTTTGTGTGCGAACTGCAACCGTTTGATTATCCATCTCTTTATCTCCTATGATTAAAAGGAATGGTATACGCTGTATTGAGTGTTCGCGAATCTTGAAGCCAATCTTTTCGTTTCTTAAATCTATTTTAACTCTAAAACCCTGTTTTTCAAACTTTTCCTTTAGCTGCTTGGCATATTGCTCATGGCGATCAGCAATATTCATAATTACAACTTGAACAGGGGACAACCAAACCGGCATGGTTCCGGCATACTGCTCAATCAAGATCCCGATAAATCGCTCCAGCGATCCTAGAATTGCTCGATGCAACATGACGGGAGTTTGTTTTGAACCATCTTCAGCAATATAAGTTGCACCTAACCGCCCGGGCATTGAAAAATCCACTTGAATCGTGCCGCACTGCCACACTCGGTCAAGACAGTCTTTCAATGAAAATTCAATTTTTGGCCCATAAAATGCTCCTTCACCCGGCTGCAATTCCCAATCTAACTCCTTACTATTTAGAGCCAATTCCAAAGCTTGCTCGGCTTTATCCCAAACCGCATCGTCACCAACTCGATTTTCTGGACGGGTAGATAATTTGATTAATATCTCAGTAAAGCCAAAATCCTTATATACATCAAACAGCAGATCAATAAATGCTGATACTTCTTCCTGAATTTGTTCTTCAGTACAAAAAATATGAGCATCGTCCTGGACAAAATTTCGAACTCGCATCAAGCCATGCAAAGTGCCCGAAGGCTCATTACGGTGACAAGAACCAAATTCCGCCATCCGAATTGGCAAATCACGATAGCTTTTAATGCCTTGATTATAAATTTGAACGTGACAAGGGCAGTTCATTGGTTTGATAGCATAATCCCTATGCTCTGAATGAGTGGTAAAAATCATATCGCCAAATTTATCCCAATGGCCTGATTTTTCCCACAAAGAGCGATCAACGATCTGTGGCGTTCTAACCTCCCCATAACCGTGAGCAAGTAACTTCTCCCGAATATACTGTTCAACTTGCTGATAAATTATCCATCCCTTTTCATGCCAGAACACCATACCTGGCGCTTCTTCCTGACTATGAAATAAATCCAGACTCTTTGCCAATTTACGATGATCCCGCTTTTCCGCCTCTTCCAATCGGTACAAATAGGCCTTCAAGGCTTTTTTATCAGCCCAAGCCGTACCATAAATACGTTGCAGCATTTCATTGTTGGAATCACCACGCCAATAAGCGCCAGCAATTTTCATTAATTTGAAAGCCTTTAGTTTCCCCGTACTTGGAACGTGCGGGCCACGGCATAAATCGGTAAATTCTCCCTGTGAATATAAGGAAAGTTCTTCATTTGCGGGAATTGACTCAATGATCTCCGCTTTATAGAGTTCATTCTGATCACGAAAAAACTCAACGGCCTGGTCTCGCGTCATAACTGAGCGCTTGACTGTAAGATTTTCAGCAACTAATTCGGCCATTCTCTTTTCAATCGCTTCTAGATCTTCTGGGGTAAACGACCGGGAAAAAGCGAAATCATAATAAAAGCCATTTTCAATAACAGGGCCTATTGTTACCTGAGCTTCAGGAAATAACTGTTTGACCGCCTGGGCCAGTAGATGCGCGGTAGAATGCCTGATAACCTCAAGCCCTTCTGCATCTTTAGCAGTAATGATTTGCAAATCGGCATCCTGGTCGATAACAAAACTTGCATCAACAAGCTGACCATTGACTTTGCCTGCGAGAGTCGCCTTTGCTAAACCAGAACCGATTGAAGAGGCAACATCCATAACAGATACCGCTTGATCAAACTCACGTTTTGAACCATCAGGCAAAGTAATAACAGGCATATTTTATCTTAACTACAAGGGCACAAACAAAAAAAGCATCGCTCTGCGATGCTTTATTAATCTGGTAGGCGCGAGTAGATTCGAACTACCGACCCCCACCATGTCAAGGTGGTGCTCTAACCAACTGAGCTACGCGCCTGATAAATCATTTCGATCAATTCAGCTGCTTATTATAGCAGTGCATTGCCATCGTTGCAATTTACATTTTTTACCTTGATTTCTTAAAAGACCATAAAACCATTCAATTCATACTAAGAAACGTGCACGGAATAAGCCAGGTAACTGGCGCTGTATTTTTATTGGTATTTAAGGCGTAGAAATAGGCACATAGCCTTTATCAACGTAAGAGACAGATAAAAAACAAGCAGATGGTTCAAGTTATTTCATGCGCGCTCCTAACTCAAACAACCATTATTTCAGCCTGTAAAACTTTTATTTCATCTCGAATTCTAGCAGCCTCCTCAAATTCAAGGTTTTTTGCATGCTGATACATTTGATCTTCCAAAATTTTAACTTTCTTGGCAATTTCCTTTGGTGTCAACGGTTTGTAATTTGCATGTGGTTCAGCAATTTTATTGCCCAAAGCAACTGCATTCATATCCGCACCTGGAATAACAATTTCCAGGATATCCTTAACTGATTTATAAATGGTTGTCGGTTCAACCTGGTTTTTTTCATTAAAAACTTTTTGTTTTTCTCTACGCCTCTCGGTCTCTTCAATAGCCTGAGCCATTGAACGAGTAATTTGATCACCATATAGAATTGCTTTGCCATGTACATTTCTGGCCGCCCGACCTATTGTTTGCACAAGGGAAACTACAGACCGAAGAAAACCTTCTTTATCAGCATCCAAGATGGCGACTAATGATACCTCAGGTATGTCCAGACCTTCTCTTAACAAATTGATACCGACTAAAACATCAAATTTCCCCAAGCGTAAATCCCGAATGATTTCTACACGTTCAACAGTATCAATGTCGGAATGCAAATAACGAACACGAATATCATGATCAGAAAGATATTCCGTTAAATCCTCAGACATTCTTTTGGTCAACGTGGTAACCAGAACTCTTTCGCCAACTTTAGTTCGCTTATTGATTTCAGATAATAAATCATCCACCTGAGTCGTTGCAGGTCTAACCTCTACCTCAGGATCGAGGAGACCTGTTGGCCTAACCACCTGCTCTACAAAAACCCCTGAATGTTCTTTTTCATAAGGCCCGGGCGTTGCAGAGACATAAATTCTCTGGCGAGCGCGCTGTTCAAATTCTTCAAATGTTAGCGGTCTATTATCCAATGCTGAAGGCAACCTGAAACCATATTCAACTAAAGTTTCCTTGCGAGATCGATCCCCTTTATACATCGCCCCGATTTGCGGCACTGTGACATGACTTTCATCAATAATGACCATGGCGTTATCCGGCAGATAATCAAACATTGTCGGCGGAGATTCCCCTTTTGCCCTGCCTGACAAATAACGGGAATAATTTTCAATTCCAGAGCAATACCCTACTTCCAGAATCATTTCTATATCAAACAAAGTTCTTTGCTCCAGTCGCTGCGCTTCTACTAGTTTGTTATCCGAACGCAACTGGTCCAACCGTTCTTTTAACTCTAATTTTATATTTTCGACTGCCTGCAATAGTGTGTCTCGCGGCGTAACATAATGACTTTTGGGATAAACGGTATAACGAACGATGCGGTGTAAAATTTCTCCAGTCAGTGGATCAAAAAGAGATAACCGCTCGACTTCATCATCAAACAATTCTATTCTTAATGCTTCCTGTTCAGATTCTGCAGGAAAAATATCAATCACCTCACCTCTTACCCGATAGGTTCCGCGTCGCAATTCAACATCATTTCGGGTATATTGCATATCTGCCAAACGCCGCACAATACTGCGCTGATCGATTAAATCACCTCGAACCAGATGCAGCACCATTTTAAAATAAGATTCTGGCTCTCCTAAGCCATAAATTGCCGAAACTGTCGCCACAACAATAGTATCGCCTCGCTCTATCAGAGCCTTGGTTGCTGATAGGCGCATTTGCTCAATATGTTCGTTTAATGAAGCATCCTTGTCGATAAAGGTATCAGAAGCAGGAACGTAGGCTTCAGGTTGGTAATAATCGTAATAAGAAACAAAATACTCGACACTGTTTTCAGGAAAAAAATCCTTCATTTCCCCATATAACTGGGCTGCTAAGGTTTTATTCGGCGCCAAAATCATGGCGGGTCGCTGCACTGTCTCAATTACATTAGCAATAGTAAAAGTTTTACCCGAGCCTGTAACACCAAGCAGCGTTTGATGTACTTCGCCATCATTCAGACCTTCTACCAATTGATTTATTGCCGCAGGCTGATCACCTGCCGGTTTAAATCGACTATGAATTTTAAAAGATTTGTGAGATGCCATAGGCAAGATAGAAAAACAAATGGAGCGAACAGTAACTAAAGTTTCAATTGCTTACTGCAATCTTGGGAAAAAATGAAGGCTAACAACTCCTGGAAATTTTTCTGGAGTTGTTAAGAACTGTTCAAGATCTTGCAAAGGCGGTCAAAAAGTGCAGCCTCGTGAATATTTAAAACCGCTTTTAACAGCGTAAATCCCATTCAGCAAGGTCTTAAACAGCTTCAAAGGGAGATGAAAAATCAAGCCAACGGTATTCTAATTTTTTGGCCAACAAATATTAAATCGGGATCCTGAATAACTTCACGATTTGCTTCAAAAATTCGCTCATATGCCATTGGATCGCCGTAATATTTCTTCGCTAATTTTGATAAAGTATCACCACTTTGAATAACATAATATTCAACCTGAACTTCTTCTACAACAGGAATATTGGTATTATTTACTACCTCTTTAACGCCTTCAACATTCCCTGCCATCAAAATTGCTTTCTCTACCGCCTCTGCGTCCTTGGCTTCACCTGAGACAGTGACAACGCCATCCTGGTAGTCTACAGATAAGCCTTCAATTCCCGGATTGTTAGCCTCAAGGTGATCGGTAATCTTAGATGCCGCTTCATCCTCGTTGCCAAACAAATTTCTACCAATATTACTTGCAAAATCAAATAATCCCATTTTTTAAATCCTTATGTTAGTTTACGATGCAACTCTATTTTACTGATAATACAATCAATTTTTCAATAATTTTTGAAGCCCCTATGTTTCTTCTCCCGATCATTAATTGACCTCCATAAAAAAGGCGATCCGAAGACCGCCTTTTCAAAATAACCATAAGTATATTTAAGCTTCTAAAACAACAGCTTGCTTTAATTTTTTCATGGCATTTTTTTCTAACTGTCTGATTCTTTCAGCCGAAACATTGTAACGTTCTGCCAGTTCATGCAAAGTTGACTTTTCATCACTCAACCATCTGCTATTCAGAATATCCTGACTACGGTCGTCTAATTCAGATATCGCTTGAGACAACAATCCTTCTTCATGTTGTTTCCAGTCAGTATATTCTAACAATGCAGCCGGATCAGCATCACTTTGCTGTAAATAACCAGCAGGCGCTGAATAACCTTCTTCTGAATTTTCGTCTGAAGTAAAATCAAAGGCAGCATCATGACTGCCTAATCTTTTTTCCATTTCATAGACTGTTTTAATATCAACATCCAGGTTTTCAGCCATTGCTTCAACTTCACCTTTTGTTAACCAGCTTAATTGCTTTTTAGATTTTCTTAGATTAAAAAACAATTTACGCTGGGCTTTGGTGGTCGCCACTTTGACAATCCGCCAGTTTTTAATCACAAACTCATGAATTTCAGCTTTAATCCAATGCACGGCAAAAGAAACCAAACGAACCCCCATGTTAGGGTCAAACGCTTAACAGCTTTCATAAGTCCTACCGTTCCTTCTTGGATAATATCAGGTAATGGTAGGCCATAACCACTATATCCACGAGCAACATGAACAACAAAGCGAAGATTCGCCATTACTAGTTGTCTAGCTGCCTCAAGATCGTTTTCCTCACGAAACCGTCTAGCTAATTCCCGTTCTTCTTCGGCGGTTAATTTAGGTATTTGATTAACAACACCTAAATAAGTATCAAATGAACCCGCCGATAATTTTATTGGCAATGCAATTGTATCAGTCATGTCCCTCTCCATATTTGTAAAAATGATTCTTAATTTTTAGCACTCTGGTGATGAGAGTGCTAATGTTTTTGGAAGTTCCCAAAAAACTTAAGCTTCTTACAATTTAAGACTTACCACAATCGTACCGTAAAAAAGTTTCCTGGATAAAAAAATTGATATTTATCAGCAAGAAGCAAAAGAACAATCCAAAATGGCTAAATATGAATCTCTTCCTTCCTTTGACAGAAAAAAAAGATCCATTATGTCAATATACACTGTAAATTACTGACCTTCAAATCTTGGGGCATGCATGACCAACAAAAACATATGAACATGTTCAAGTTGTTTTATCTTACTCAATGATCCAAATTTCGACTCTGACAAGGCCGAAACAAATTCATTTCTGCGTTATAAACTTCAGTATTGATTTTCATAAGACCCAATATTGAATGAAATAAATTATCATGACTAAATCGATCTGTTCTTTCATTTATTAAACAATTTTGATCAATTTCTAAATTGTCTAGCAGACTTTCCGAAAGCCAAAGCACAAAAGGAACATGAATTTGTTCATCAGGCGCTAAAAAATATGGCAGTCCATGCAAATACATATTATTCTCGCCCAATGATTCGCCATGATCAGAGATATAAATCATCCCGGTATTGAATTTTTTAGAATTTTTTTTCAAAAATTCAATCACTCGACCCAAGAAATAATCTGTATAAAGAATGGTATTGTCATAGGCGTTAACAACACTCTCCAGACTACATTCGTTAACTTGGCTACTTTGGCAAATTGGCGTAAATTGCTGAAATTGTTTTGGTGCGCGCAGATAATAAGAGGGTCCATGACTTCCCTTTTGATGTAACACAATCAAGGTATCTTTCTCAATTGCATCAACATAGCCTTGAAGCCCTTTTAGCAAAATTTCATCGTAACACTCAGACTCATTACATAAATCTGGGTCTTTTAAAAAAGCCATATTTTCATAAGAAATCCTGTCACAAACGCCCTTACACCCTGAATTATTATTCCGCCATAGAACATTAACGCCGGCATGCTTCAAAACATCCAGTAATCCTTCGGTCTGTTTTGCCTGGGTATCGTTATAATTCTCGCGTGTCAAAAATGAAAACATGCATGGAACTGATGTTGCAGTTGCCGTTCCACAAGAATAAAAGTTATTAAAATAAATAATATCTTCCTGACTTAAAATCGGATTTGTAAGTCTCGAATATCCATTAAGTGAGAAATTCTTTGCTCTTGCTGTCTCCCCTACGACTAATATAGTCAATGTCTTTTTTTGCCGATTTTTATAATAAGGTTCAATTGCAGCATCCAGACCAATTGCCTTCATTTTAGTTGAACCGCTTCGAATTACCCGATTTACATTATTAATCGTTGACTTAACATAATTTACCGGATTAATAAGATGTCGAATATGCCTGTTACTTCTATACAAGGGCGCATAATCGCCATAATAAAAAGCCAGTGTTGCGGCCATTAAAATAAATAAAAGCAATATATTAAATAAATTTCCCTGTAATTGTTTTACAAAGGGTTTGTAAGCAATCGGAATCACCAAAATAAAAATTGAAGGTAAAACACCCAACAGGAAAAAATAAAAAATAAATTTTGGTGTAATTAATTCGAACGTTTCTGCGAAATCAGTCTCCAGTGCATTATGAATCATGTTGGTATCCAGCATGACACCATATGCATCCATAAAATAGGCTGCAATTGATGCAGTCAGTAAAATTAAAACAGCAGTGATTTTAAAAATATATTTGAACCGGACCAGAACAAAAAAAGCCGTATAAACCAAAAGAAAAAAGAAAAAAAAAGGCAAATAATATTTGATGGTTACAATCGAAACACCGCCTTTAATTTCAAATAATTCCCTCCATAATGCGGAGTTATCAAATACAGCCAGGAACAAGGCAATGAAAAAAGGATAAAAGAAGGATAAAACTTTTATTTTTTTGTTTGAAATTTTCAATATCGTCAAAATTCAGTTGAGTTACTCAAGAGAGACAGCATTGTGTTGTAATCGTTCAGACCCAATCTGACAATTACAGGTTTACGTCATGAAAAGGATTATGCCATATTCAATCTTGTCGCCAAAATATGATTACAATGGCAACAGCTAAAATTGGTCCGCGATTAGCGTTCTGTTATTAACACCTGAATCCGTTGATGTATCAACACTTTTCCGGACACACAATTACCTAGATTTGTAACGATTTTCATATTCCACTGGCGACAAATAACCATTCGCCGAATGGATTCGCTCGCGGTTATAAAAAACTTCGATGTATTCAAATATTT
>JALSJK010000066.1 GCA_026989395.1 Methylomonas sp. | reverse complement strand
TAACCTCATGGTTTGTTTGAGAAACTGACACATTAACTGGTTATGAAAATAAAGGGAAATGATGAGGTTACACTTTATTCTGCGACCAAGCCTGCTTTTTCTCCGCGATAGCGGCTTCGTCCAACTAGCTTCCCTACCAAACTTCTTTAAAAAACTAAAACATTTCATATGAAACAATTTGATTATCAATTAGCTTTTTCAAGAAACCACGGCATCACAAACAATAAAGAGCAACTAACCTTGAAGAACTCTACAGTTGCAATAGCCGGTATGGGAGGAGTTGGTGGAGATTATTTGATTACTCTATTACGAACCGGAGTTGAAAATTTCAAAATTTCTGATTTTGATGATTTTGAGATGGGAAACTTTAACCGCCAATACGGTGCCACAATGTCTACCATTGGACAAAAAAAAATGGATGTCATGCGCGAATTAGCACTGGATATTAACCCACAAGCAAATATTTCCACATTTGGCGAAGGAATTAACAAACATAATCTTGATGAATTCCTAAATGGTGTCGATGTGTTTGTCGATGCCGTTGAATTTTTTGAAATAAAAACACATCAACTTATAATCAATGCATGCATGACCAGAAATATTCCAGTAATTTTTGGCGTCCCATTAGGCTTTGGTGTTGGTGTACTTATTTATACATCGAAAGGAATGCTTTTTGACGACTATTTCGATCTTGATTACACCTCCCCTATTGAGCATCAAGTTTTAAAAATGTCCCTGGGCTGTGCACCAGCTGGATTTCATCTCAAGTACGTGGATCCGAATTCTGTAAATTTATCAAAACGCCAAGCCCCGAGCTTTGCTAGTGGCTGCAAATTAGCAACAGGCATTGTAATAACTCAGACAGTACTGGCTATTTTACATCCAGATGAATTAAAACCCATACCCCATTATACTTGTTATGATGCCAGACTAAATCGACTAAAGAAGGGCTATTTGTTTATGGGGAATAGGAATCCCATTCAGAAATTAAAATTTCAAATTGCCCGAAAATTACTAAAAATTTAGATTGACTTCTCGATACCCCACAAAAATTCTTACAAAAATCGTTTAGGATATAAATTATTGAAAACACATGAATCTCCTAAACCCCAAAAATGTGTCAATATTTTTTACACTCAATAAAACTGGATATCTTAATTTAAGTATTTTCCACCTTGAGAAAACTAGTGTTTCATTACATTAAACATTAGTCACAAACAAAAAATACAACTTTTTTTATTACAAAATAATACCTTATATTTTTTATGCTCGGCCATTACAATAAACCAGATGTGTTGAAATTTTTTACATCTATAAATCTTTCAATCCTATAAATATAGATACCCTTTTGTTTTTAAAGAAAATACCTAAATTGGCATGCAGAATGCATTGCGATTAAGCAAAGCAAAAAATGATTCTGCTTTTAACATAAAGATTTTTTATATTTGTTTGGAGAATATTGATGAAAACGTTTAATAAAGCAATTCTTGCTGCTGCAATGTCAGTTGCAATGGGGACCGCAAGTGCTGCAACCTTTCCTGATTTCACGGTTGATGAAGGTTCTGTAGCAGGCGCAGCAGCCAATACATTTGTTGCCGATAAAATTACTGGTAACTACGTTGAGGTAGCTACTTTCAATAATAACGGAACATTTGACTTGTCACTTCAATGGAGTGCTGGCCAATTTGTAGCAAATGACGGAACAACCGGCCTAAATACACAGCTCGGTGGATTCGGAGCAAACGGTTATAACATGTATGCATTGTTTCAAACCTCTGGAACTTTCAGCACTGCTGCCGGCGTAACGAACTTTACCTTTAATCAAGGTGGAACTCTAAATTTGTCAATTGATGCTAATCAAGACACAACTTTTGGCCAACCCGGTAATGGCAACCAAGCCTGGACAACAGCAAATACTGTTGATGATGTTTTAATTGCCACTGGGGCAATCATCAATGGAAGTGGCGTTCTTGATACGACTTTGAATACTTGCCAAAATGGCGGGATCAATTGCGGAAGTTTTGGAACGACTGCAAGCTTCGGTTTAGTTCAGCCTGCAGGGGGAAACTACTTTGTTTTACCTAACCCCTTTTATAACGTTTCTTTCGAGTCTGGACAACTGAACAACTTTGACCCCACTGGCACCCAAGTCATTAACGGTTCTCTGGACGTAGTTTTTGGAAATGTACCAGAGCCAACAAGCTTAGCCTTGGTTGGAATCGGATTGATTGGATTTAGCTTGCGCAACCGCAATAAAGCTTAATCAAATCTGACAAAATTCCTGGCTAGAGCACTCGCTCTAGCCAGGGCCTTTTTTTACTATACTAGCAAAAAACTCTCATAATTCAGTACCAGCATCTTCAACACAAGATCCCTCACATCTTGGTTACTACCAAAACAACCCCAACAACCTTAACTTTTTCACACCCCATACCACAATCATCACAACGAACAAGCCAAACGGAATTATCGACATTGATTTTGCCATAACCGTTTTCTATTGGCTCAATCAAGGTAAAGACTCTTCCGATATACTGTTCACTACGCTTATTTAGCAGTGGCTTATCTGATTCGATCGGATAATTTTTTGCGTAGACTTTCCAAGCAATGATCGAAACGATCGCTAAAACGGAAAAAAATCAGCACTTGCACATCAAGACTGATTGACGGCATCAGCAAAGCAATGCAACCGGTTACAAACCCGGAAATTTGCCATCCACAAAAAGAAAAATCCCGGTGAAAGCAACCACAGCTACCTATAATATAGCGGCTAACACCCACCAATGCCAAAAAAACAATTTCAAATTCGGCCATTTTACTTTCCTTTTTTATCCATAGCCTCTTTGGCTAACTCCCCAATTCCACCAAGCGCACCGATTACACCAGAGGATTCAAGCGGCATAAAAATCAATTTATTGTTCTCAGCAAAACCGATTTCCTTGGCAAAGTACGCGGCAGCCCTTTTTAACAAGCCTCTCCTGAATAACTTCTAATTCTTTCTTTAGGCCCTTGTTCTCATCAGAGATGATGTTCGTCCGTTCTTTCGGTTTTTACCTTAGACTTTGTATATTTGCTGACCCAAGTATGAATAGTGCTGCTGTTTACGCCCAAATTGCGGACAGTCTAAGCAATCGATTGGTCAGATTCAAGCACCAACTTGACGGCGGATTCTTTAAATTCTGAGCTATAGGTATTGGATTGTTTGATTATTCGTTTTTTGACACACTTTTTTTCAGGATATTGTAATCTGTGTGTCCGGTTTAGCGATTATGTTGGGTTACGCTTGGCTAACCCAGCTTACATCTTGCTTTGTGACGCTGTCGATGAGGCATCCTCAAACACGTAAAGTTTATTATTAATGGTTCGTACGATCTAAAATTCGATAGCCTATCGCCTCACTTAAATGTTTGAGTTGTATTTTTTCAGATGCCGCTAAATCTGCTATGGTTCGTGATAATTTTAAAATTCGATGATATGCGCGATGAGAAAGTCCGAATTTTTCCATCACCTGTTCTAATAAATCATGGCCCTGCTCTTCCGGCTGACAGTATTTTTGTATTTCTTGCACGGAAAGCAGGTTATTGGTTTTACCACATCTTGAAATGGCTATTTCCCTGGCTGCCGTCACTCGTTTTCTGATTTTGACACTGGACTCTTCTTTTTTGCCAGAACCTGCTCTTAACACCTCATGTGAAACTCTTGGTACTTCCAAATGCATGTCAATTCGATCAAGCAACGGCCCTGAAATTTTGTTGCGATAGCGGGAAATCTGTTCCGAGGTGCAATGACATCGACCGGAAGCATCGCCTAAATACCCACAGGGACAAGGGTTCATGGCGGCAATTAAATGAAAACGGGCAGCAAAGTCCACCTGCCTTGTAGCTCTGGAAATGGTAATACGACCTGTTTCCAACGGCTCTCTTAAAACCTCCAGTACCTTGCGGTCAAATTCGGGAAGTTCATCTAAAAATAAAATTCCTAAATGGGCCAAGGAAATTTCTCCAGGTTTTGGATTTCCACCCCCTCCAACCAATGCGGCTGCTGATGCTGTGTGGTGCGGGGATCTGAAGGGCGGTTTGCGCCATCGGCTGACATCCAGACCGGCATCACTGATTGATGCAATGGCAGCAGTTTCTAACGCCTGTTGTTCAGAAAGTGGCGGCAAGATTGTTGGCATTCTTGCCGCCAGCATTGATTTCCCCGTCCCTGGCGGGCCAATCATTATTAAATTATGATTTCCTGCAGCAGCAATTTCCAGTGCGCGTTTGACATGATATTGACCGTGGACATCTGCAAAATCAAGTTCCTCATCATACTTTTTCTGATTTGATTGAGGATCGGCAGGTACAATAATTTTTTCATTATTAAGGTGGGCGCAAATATCCAGCAAATGTTCTGCAGGGATAATTGTTGCTTTTTCTACCAATGCCGCTTCCAGACTATTTTGCTGTGGCAGAATCAGTTGCTTCCCGGCGTCGCGAGCCTGTAAAGCAACCGGAAGAATACCCGAAACCGAACGCAATTGCCCGCCTAATGAAAGTTCGCCAATACATTCATATTGGCCGAGTTTTTCTTTTGGAATCTGACCTGATGCGGCCAGTATTCCCAATGCTATTGGCAGATCAAATCGACCGCCTTCCTTGGGTATATCCGCTGGCGCCAGATTGATGGTGATGCGTTGCATCGGAAATTCAAAATTGGAATTGAGAATGGCGCCGCGAACTCGATCCTTGCTTTCTTTGACGGCGGTTTCTGGCAATCCCACAATGGACAATGCTGGCAGTCCGTTGGAAATATGCACTTCCACCGTGACTAACGGCGCCTTTGTGCCGTCTCGCCCCCGGCTGTATAAGATTGCCAGGGACATTTAATCAAACACCTGCACAGAAAAATTTACTGATTGGAAGTATCCGCATCCTGAGGTTGCAGCATTTTTTCTTCCATTTCCGCAACTATTTTTTCCATTGCTTCCAGTTTCTCGCGAGTTTTTGCCAGCACACCTTTTTGTACTTCAAACTCTTCTCTTGTCACTAAATCGAGCTTGGACAATGCAGTTTGCAAAATAGTATGAAAGTTTCTCTCCATTTCATCTTTCAGTGAACTGAAACCTGAAGGCAGTGTGTCTGCAAGCTTACGGGCTATATCATCTATTGCTTTTGGATCAAACATAATTTTCTCTGTAAAGTTGAAGTTGTGGAGGTGGTGTTTCTTAATAATTTAAGGTGTATGCAGGATATGTTCCCGACATATTTTTTCTGCATCAGTTTGGGTTAATGATTCCTGAGTCAGTCCACATATATAATGACTATCCTGTTCTGTAAAATGGTGACAGGTATTGCACAATCCAAAACTGCTAGCAGCATTGGCCTTTTGCAGTTCGCGCAATGTTGCAGTCAATGCCTCATTTATTGTGGTAAATCTTTGTTTGCTGACGGCCTTTTCTGCTTCTTTAAAAACATCTTCCGGTTGAATATCTGCGAGCAACTTCAGTCCCTTTTCCAATAACAGCAAACGCACCACACGACCATCATCTTTGTCAGGGGCCTTCTCGATATATCCTTTGCGGACAAGGACTTGCAGGGTTTGGGAAACCGTGCCTTTGGTCAGCCCCAGATATTCAGTTACCGCTATCGGGGTGTTGCTGAAACGGTTACATTGAGCCAGATATTCCAAAACCTGCACATGAATAGGCTGCAAACCTAAAGCTGCGTAGCGTTTACGTTCTTCCGAGCGAAGCAGAGAACTAATCCTTTCTATTAAGGCCAGTGTCTTAACCATTGCCATCCTTTTTATTGTACATCACGAAATCTGCATTGCTTTTTTAAAAAATTCGGGCTGCGCCAGTGCAGCCTGATGAATCTCACTATTATAGTAGTTGGTTGAAAATTTTTTGTTGTCTGAGTCATTTTTACGGAATGTTTTTAACTCATTTTTACTTGCCATCGTTGCACTCCACCAGCCTGATGGATAAACACATTGCGGAAAAAACAGTGTTTGGAGATTGGCAAACCCTGCCTCCCACATTGCTTTTCGCATGTCTCCCAGAATAGTCATGTGAAACAAAGGCGACTCACTTTGCTGAATAATAATCCCCTGCTCAGTTAAACAGTGACAACAGTCCCGGTAAAAATCCTTGCTGAACAGGCCTTTAGCCGGACCAATCGGATCGGTACTATCGACAATTATAATATCTACGCTATTGGGTTCTGCCTGTTTTACCCATTCAATACCATCAATAAATTTCAGTTCTGCACGAGGATCGTCGTTAGATTGACAAAGCTCAGGAAAATATTGCTCTGCAAGCCGGGTAACACGCTCATCAATATCAATCTGAATGACTTTTTGCACTTGCTGATGTTTTAAAACTTCTCGTAAGGTTCCACAGTCTCCTCCGCCAATAATCCAGATGATTTTAGGATCAGGATGGGTGAACAACACCGGATGGCTCATCATCTCGTGGTAGAAAAAATTTTCCCGGGTTGACAGCATAATAAAGCCGTCAATGACCATTAAGTTTCCAAAGCCTTCGGTTTGGTAAATTTCAATCTTTTGAAATGGTGTTTGTTCTTGGTGTAATTTTTTTGATACTTTTAAAGAAAATGCACTCCCGGCTTCGGAAGCTACTTCGGTAAACCAGCTGGCGTTATCCATACATTGAGATAAAAAATCGTTCGATAAAACAGCAGGATATTATAATATACTTTCATTAATTTACGATGCGTCATTTTTTGTTTTCATCGAATTGCTTCGTATAAAAAAATCTTACTTGATTATCCACGATATAAAAAAGTGAATTCTGAATCAAATGCTGCCTGGTCAACCCTACGTCCTGAGCGGCTTTATGCCATTAAAAATTGGGGAGAAGGTTATTTTGCAATTAACCAAAAGGGCCATGTAGCAGTCAAACCAAAATCTGACACGGCGACTGAACTTGATTTATATGAAATTACCCAACAACTTTTAAAACAAGGCGTTTCGCTACCGGTGCTAATCCGGTTCCCTGATATTTTGCGTGATCGAGTTTATGCCTTGCAACAGGCTTTTACGGATACTTGCGGTGAAATGGGTTATCAAGGCACATACACACCGGTGTATCCCATAAAGGTTAATCAGCAAGATACCGTCGTGGAAAATATTCTTAAAGCTGAAAACATTGGCCTGGAAGCTGGAAGCAAGCCGGAATTACTGGCTATTTTAGGTCTTGCCAAAAGCGGGATGGTCATTTGCAACGGGTATAAAGATCGTGCTTATATCAGATTAGCCCTGATGGGATTAACGTTGGGCCTTGATATTTTCATTGTTCTTGAAAAACCATCCGAACTGGAAATTATTTTTGAAGAATCTACAAAACTTAATATTACCCCTCAACTTGGGGTGCGAGTCAGACTATCCAGCATCAACGCCGGAAAATGGCAAAACAGCGGTGGTGAAAAATCAAAATTTGGTTTCCATGCCACAGAACTTCTGAAACTAATTAAGCGTTTAAAACAAACAAAATTGCTGGATAATTTAACGCTGATGCATTTCCACATGGGCTCCCAAGTTGCCAATATCCATGACATCAAAACAGCACTGATTGAGGCCACACAATTTTACAGTGAACTACACAGACTGGGCGCGCCAATCGGCATCGTTGATGCCGGCGGCGGACTGGGTATTGATTATGAAGGAACAAGATCCCGACATGAATTTTCCATTAACTATTCCCTGGAAGAATATGCACATAATATTATCCGTAGCTTTGTAGACATTTGTTCAAAAAAGCAATTGCCGCATCCTGATATTATTACAGAATCTGGACGCGGCATCTGTGCGCATCATGCAGTTCTGGTGACTAATGTTATCGACTCTGAAACCTTGCAAGAACAAGACAACACGATTAAACAATCGATCAAAACGCCAATTACAGAAGCCTGGCATGACTGCCAGTTTTCAGTACAGGAATCACGTATTCGTTTTGCCCGAGGAGAACTTAATCTGGAACAACTGGCAGAACTTGAACAACAACATCTTGAACAATGTTTGGTCATTGTTAACAATCTTGATCTTGATATTCACAGTCATCAGGAAATACAACGCGAGTTGGACATCAAACTGGCTGACAAAATTTTCTGCAATTTATCCATTTTTCAATCCATGCCAGATATTTGGGGCATCAACCAGATTTTTCCTATCATGCCCATTCACCGGCTCAATGAGAAACCTACACGCAGAGCCATCATACAGGATTTGACCTGCGATTCCGATGGCCGGATTGATTGTTACATTGATGGTCAAAATATCAAGGACACGCTTCCATTGCATAAAACTCAACCATCACAACCTTATCTGATTGGTTTTTTTCTGCTCGGCGCTTATCAGGAGATTCTTGGCGACATGCATAATCTGTTTGGCGACACTCACTCGGTCAATATTGAAATAACAAAACAAGGCTATCAGTTTTCAGATTATCTTGAAGGAGAACAGGTTGCCGATGTTCTCAATTATGTTCATATCGACACTGAAAAATTAAAATCAGCTTATCAACAAAAACTGGCTGAAAGCGGGCTTAGCGAGACAGAGAAAAACCTTTACCTACAAGAGTTATTTGCCGGCTTAACCGCTTACACGTATCTGGAGAAATAATTATGAAAGTAGGAATGATTGGTCTCGGCGCCATGGGGATGGGAATGGCAAAAAACCTTGCAAAAGCAGGTTTTTTAACGGCTGTTTATAATCGAAACTTTACTAAAGCAGAAAAATTTAAAACCGAATTTGGTATTCCTGCCTATCAAACTCCCGCTGAACTGGCTACAGTTGTCGATGTTGTTTTACTCTGTGTTTCTGCCGATCAAGATGTTCTGGAAATCATCAACACAATCGCTGATTCAATCAAACCGGGAACCATTGTTGTCGACATGTCAACAGTCAGCAGTAAAACTGCGATTCAGGCCGCTGCTTTACTTAACAATAAACAGGCTGATTTTTTGGATGCTCCCGTATCTGGTGGTGTCGAAGGCGCAAAAAACGGTACTCTGGCGATGATGCTAGGTGGAAATTACCAGGCATTTGAAAAAGTCCAGCCCGTTTTAGAGGCCATGACCAGCCGAATTATTTATATGGGCGAATCGGGTTCTGGACAAGGTACTAAAGCTGTTAATCAAATCATGGCAGCGGGAATCAATCAGGCTGTTACCGAAGCACTGGCTTTTGCAGAAGCTCAGGGACTACCCATGGAAAAAGTCATTGATGTTATTTCCGGCGGCGCTGCCGGCAACTGGTTTCTAGAGCATCGGGGAAAAACCATGACTCAGGGAATTTTTAAACCTGGCTTCAAAATGACCTTACACCAAAAAGATCTCAAAATCTGTCGGGACATGGCCACACAAAATGGTTCCAGAATACCATTAACCGAAAAAACCATCGCAAATTATGAAAAATTAATTGCGGAAGGTTTTGGTGACGAGGATATTTCTGCGCTTTACCGATCAAAGCGTTCCTGACTTGCTCATGCAAGCCCCTTCCGATAAAAACCTGTTGTCAATTGCCAAACAATTTGTTGATATCGAAATCACTTCAATTGACAATTTTGGCAACGGTTTAATTAACGATACTTTTCTTATCACCTGCAACAACAATCAATCCCCTCATTTCATTCTGCAACGAATCAATCACCAGGTTTTTCCAAGACCTGAATGGATCATGGGAAACATCCAAAAATTGACAGCGCATTTTCTACAAGGCTCGCAATGCCGCCAACAACTCACCCTGCCAGAAATTTTACCAATTAATGAAGGTCAGTTATTTTTCGTTGATAAAAAGCAACAATATTGGCGCGCACTAAGTTTTATTGAAAACTCAACCAGTTTTGAAAAAATCACCCGATCTGTCGAGGCTGAACAAGTAGGAACTGCTCTGGCCGAATTCCATTGCCGTACTGCGTCCTTATCGACTTCCGAGTTGTTCGATACGCTACCCGGTTTTCATATCACTCCCCAATATCTGGAAAATTACTATCACAGCTCTTCCGCAATAAAAAATAATCCAGACTGCCGTTTTTGTCAGCAATTTATTGAACAATTTAAAAATCGTGTCGATGTTCTCGAATCGGCTAAACAAAAGGGTTTACTTGCTGACCGAGCCATTCATGGTGATCCAAAACTGAATAATTTTCTTTTCAGCAAAACCAGTCAAGAAATTATCAGTTTTATTGATCTTGATACGGTTAAACCAGGGCTGGTTCATTATGATATTGGCGATTGCCTGCGTTCCTGCTGTCAAACGGAAAATCCAATTCATTTTGATCTGGATATTTGCGAACTGATTTTAAAGCATTATCTGGAACAAGCCCGATACTTTTTTACCCGCAATGATTTCGACTTCTTATATCCGGCAGTCGAATTGTTGCCTTTTGAGTTGGGGCTGCGTTTTTTTACTGATTATTTACAAGGAAACCACTATTTCAAGACTGCCCACTCAGAACAAAACCTTCAGCGAGCTTGTCAGCAATTTCAGTTAGTTCAAAGTATTCAGCAACAACAAAAGCAGATAGAAAACCTGATTTACCGATTCAAAAATGAAAGATATTAAATCCTTACGCACACAATTCCCCAAATCTGGAAAACTGTTGTGGATTGGCCTTCGCCCTGCTCGCAAGCACAATATGATTCCGGTTGAATCTGTCTTCGCCAATCAAAATCAAGGTCTTGAAGGTGACAGATACCAGGGAAGAAGTGGCAAAAGACAGGTATACTGTTTACGGTCAAAAATACCTCACTACATTCATAATAATTGATTTGCATTCAGTATGTTACAGAATGTCAAAAGTGCATTTTTCAGCGTAAACAGTATAACTTTGCTCCAGCAGGAACATTTGTCCGTCATAGAAAAATTAACCTGTCAGGAAATAACTGCGGCAATGCTACGCCGAAATTTGTTGATTTCAGGAATCAACCTGCATGCCTTAAAAGGTCAGCACTTTCAAATCGGTGCAGCTATTTTGCTGGGAACAGGTTTCTGCCATCCATGTTCCCGCATGGAAAGCATCCTGGGGCCAGGCGGCTATAATGCCATGCTTGGGCATGGTGGACTGACAGCACGAATTATTGTTAGCGGGAAAATTAAAACAGGCGATACCGTAATCGCCTTACCCGACTATGATAATTCGAATTGACGGTTAACGTCTAACAATCCTAGAATGCAAGTAACTACTCAGCGTATTTACAATTTCAATATCAGTAACTTATACCAGAAGACGCCATAAATACATCCATGTAGGCTTGATTGTGTCATCCATGACACAATCACTTATTCCATAAAGCACTGATATTTAATAACTTTAATCAAATTAAATATACTGAATAGTTACGAATGCAAATGCTGGATTAAAACAATCAGGAGAAAAAAATGAACATACAAGAAATAATGGATTTAATGCTTAAAACTGGCCGCGAATATGTTGAAAAAGGCGCTGATATCATTGAAGACAAGTTGGATATCCCTGACGACCCTGAACAACGAAAAAAAATGCTGTCCTCTGCAGGAAAAGGCGCTTTGGCTGCCGGAGCAATTGCAGTATTGCTGGGCACTAAACCAGGCAGAAAACTGACCGGCACCACACTCAAACTTGGAAGTCTCGCCGCCATAGGGGGACTGGCATATCAAACATTCAAGGAATGGCAAAAACAAAACTCCGGACAAGAAACCATTGCTGGAACGCCTGTCAATGAATTGCCTGATGCCGACAAGGAAAACCGCAGCCTGGGATTATTAAAAGCCATGATCGCCGCCGCACAGGCGGATGGACATATTGATGATACCGAACGCAACAAAATCATTGAACAAATCAGTGCCCTTGGATTGCAATCGGATTCCGTTCAAGCCATTGAACAGCAACTTAAAGAACCAGTCGATATTAAAACACTTGCTGAATCTGTTGATTCTCCGGAAGCCGCCGCTGAAATGTACCTGGTTGCCAGAGTTATTCTTGATGTTGACGAGCCACAGGAGCGATTGTTTCTGAATGAACTGGCTGATGCACTTGGCCTGGAATCAGATTTAGTTGCCAGTCTGGAAAATAAACTGGCTTAGATTTACCCTTGTTAATTTTTGGAGCGGGCTTTAGCCACATTCAAATTATACTGTTTACGCTGATAAATGCACTTTTGACATTCTGTAACATACTGAATGTAAATTGATTGTTATGAATGTAGTGAGGTATTTTTGACCGTAAACAGTATAGATCGCGGCTAAAGCGGCTCCTACATATACTTCGCGCAGAACTTGAACTGACTCAGGAAACCAAGGTCCCAAAACTGGAATCAACACCAAGCCCAGTTTCTGCAAGTTGTTTCTTTACTTGCTGTTCTTTTAATAAAGACATAAATACTTGAACTGTTGCTTTTTGCATACCAGCATCAGAGACAATAAAATCGTAACACTCATCCTGAATAGGTAAAAATACCAGATCGTCATCATCGACAACTGCCTGGATGACCACGCCCCAATCCGCCCTTTTCTGCTGAACTGCAGCAACGACTGCCCGGTGATTACTCGTCTGAACTACATAGCCAGACGGCTGAATACCATCTAATAGTTGGTCAATTAAAATCCTGGTACCGCTGCCTAAATTTCGGTTTATCATTCTGCATGTTGAATCATTTTTTATGCGGCTGATAATTTTCCGGGCATCTTGCCCTTCAAACCGGGCATCATCTTTTCTGAAAACAAGTCCTTGCTGGCGCCTGTAACCTCTAATTAGATGCAAACCGTTAGTTAAAAAAGCTTGGTTATAAGTCCCTGTTTCAGGATCAAAAAGATGCATCCCTGCGATATCGCATTGTCCACGCTTGACTGCTTGAAGGCCCGCTGAAGAACCGACTGACATAAAACGAACCTGGATACCTTTGGCTTTCAATAGACTTAACAGTACATCCAATCCTGCACAATGGCTTCCTATAATAACCAGGTCGACTGGTTTGGTATCACGACTGATTAATTGCACCTCGACTTCGCTACCAGCTTCCACCAGTTCTTCATGTCGATCAATGCGAACAAATCCATCAGCATTACTAAAAGTTGTGACACTTCCTGAACCCTTACCAATTGGATAAGCAATAAGCGAAGGCTGGTTGTTATTTTCTTGACCTTGGGTATTAGATAATAACCTGACCAGCAGAAATTCAGTCCTGCCAATTTCAGAATTAACTCGTACCGCAAGTTCTGCTGAAACCATACTTTGACTGGCGGGAGGCAATCCAGCGTATTGGCGAATAACTGGCGCCACAAATTCGTGAAAGGTAAAAATGGCCGAAGTTGGAAATCCCGGCAATACAATAACCGGTTTGCCCTGAGTTGCCGCCAGACAAATAGGTTTACCTGGTTTTAAAGCGACACCATGAACTATAACTCCCGGATCATCAAATTCATGCACCACCTGATAAGATAAATCGCCCTCACCTTTACTAGTGCCTCCTGATAATAAAACCATATCAGCTACTTCAAGCGCCTGATTGATTTTGTCTCTTAATTCAACAATATTATCAGCAACGATACCCAGCTCAAGCGGCTCACCACCCAGCTCCTTAACGGCATCAGCAATAATTCTGGCATTAGAGTCATACACCCTTCCCGGTTGCATAGGTTCTCCAGGGGCAATAATCTCATTACCAGTGGAAATCACTGCTATTTTTGGCTTTCGCCAGACCGGTATCTGGGATTCACCAATTGCTGCCAGAATACCGGTTTCCCGGCTGGTCAATAATTCTCCCTTGTATAAAACAATCTGACCGGAGGATACATCTGTCCCAGCAAAAGCAACACCTGAACCAGGACTGACCGGCTTTGAAATCATTAACTGGCCATTATCATTAATATCAGCATTTTCGACCATAACAATCGCATCAGCACCTCTAGGCATCATACCGCCTGTGGCAATCAGCATTGCAGCTGCTGATTTGACCTCTTGCTCTGGTTTGTCGCCTGCAGCAACCTGTTCGTCCAGCAATTGTAATGGCACTGGTTGCTGCTCTTCTGCTCCAATAGTGTCTGCTGCCTTGACAGCATAACCATCAAGATTGGAACGATCGAAGGAAGGAACATTGACTCTGGCAATAATATCCCGTGATAACACTCTGCCTAAAGCTTGATCTAAACAAACCATTTCCTCAGCCAAAGGCTGAAGTGTAATTTCTGCTTCAAAGCGCGCTTTGGCAAGGTCGCGATCAATAACATCAAGAAATTGCTTTTGCTGTCTCATTTTAGCCAAGATATTTATCATAAAGGAATACTTCAACTTCAGTACCTGGCGCGTAACCTTCACTGTCACCCGGCACAATAACAAACCCATGAGCCTGAGTTGTAGAGCTTAAATTGGCCGCACCGCTGATTGCAACCGGCTCGACTAAATCATCAATCAGCCTGACTCGGGCATAATCAGTCCTGCCAATCATTGATACCTGTTTTTGCTTGAGTTTTTTGACAACAGGAAAATACGGCCAGTCATTACCCAGACCTGTTGTCCTTCTAATAAACTTACCCGCAAAAAAATCATAGGCACAAAGGCATGCAACTGGATTTCCCGGCAATAAAAACACCATTTTTTTACCAATTTTACCCATTCCGGTAGATCGGCTTGGCCGCATAGCTACTCCATGAATTGCCAATTCTCCCAATTCAGCCAGTAACAGCGGCGCCAGATCTTCTTCACCTACACTGGTGCCGCCAGTAATGAGTAAAATGTCATAATCTTCCAACATTGCCTGACGGATTTTTTCTGGGTCATCCGGAATGATTTTAGAAGAAATTATCTCCCCGCCATCGCGAATACCTAACGACTCCAACATTGGACCATTGGAATTGATGATTTGGTAATTTTTCGGCTTCTCACCCACCGGAAGGATTTCATTGCCGGTTACCATTACACTGATACGGGGCCTGGCACAAACACTGATTTCACTATGACCAATTGAGGCCAACAAACCAATATCTTGAGGACGTAATCGTCTACCCTTTTCTAATATGACAGTTCCGGCACGAATATCTTCACCCATCCTGCCTATATTTCTGCCTTGCGCTACACTTTCCATGACAAAAATAAATTGATCTTCAAGCTCTACTTTTTCAGCCGGTAAAACAGCATCAGCTCCCTCCGGCAAAGGTGCGCCCGTCATGATTCGGACTGCTGTACCTGAAGTCACTTTGACACCCGCCTCCCGGCCTGGCATTGATTTTCCAATAACCTTTAATTGTAATTGGTTATAGGAAGACGCGCCTTGCGCATCAGATGCAACGATTGCATAGCCATCCATCATCGAACGCTCAAAGCCCGGGATATTATATTGGCTGATAATCTCTTGTGAAACTACTCTTCCTGCTGCTTGATTCAAAGGCACGATTATTTCTGGCAAATCCAGTAACTGCTGATTTAACCAGGCATTCGCCTGCTCAACCGTTGAACGCTTTTTAAAACCGCGCATACGCACATCATCAATTGCAACTTTGTTATTCTGGGATTCCAAATAGCTTTGAGTCATAACAAAATTATTAAGCCTATCACAAGCTGTATAAAAGATTCGGAAGGAAAATCGAAAAAAATGGAGGCTGCGACCGGAATCGAACCGGTGTAGATGGCTTTGCAGGCCACTGCATAACCACTTTGCTACGCAGCCATGTTTATTTGAGCCTGATTTTATGTCATCAGGAAATAAAAAAAGCCGTGAGTATCACGGCTTTTTAAATTTGGAGCGGGAAACGAGATTCGAACTCGCGACCCCAACCTTGGCAAGGTTGTGCTCTACCAACTGAGCTATTCCCGCATTTATGTTGAGCCGGTCATTATATGAGTATTATTAATTTTGTCAATACTCAATCTTGATTTTAAAAAGCACCTCCTTTTATCAAGCAGCCCAACAATACCTGGAATTATTTCGCCTGAATGTTAATAACCGAAGTCCAACCGCCTCTGCCTTTACATTCTCCAGACTCGGCAACCACCTTGGCGAAAGCATTCTTTTTACCAAAAGCATCGGTTAAATCTTTTACCGTGACCGGCGTACCTTGAGGCAAATGCAAACAACCCTCGCGATCATCCTTTTCGGTATCATCATAAGCGGCCATACTACCCGGTACAGAAGCTAATCGTACCGTTGAGTCCTGTGAATAGGAATTAGGACTTTTTAAAATATAGCTTTTACCGACCTCAATATTTGTTAAAGACGGTCCTGTAATGGCTGGCTTGTTACTGCCCCCACCCATCATCATAGCAATAAGAATAAGCAATACTAAGCCCGCGATGCCGCCATAGAAAACTTTGGGGTTTTTATCTTTCAGCGAAAGAATGCTGGCAACGGCATTTCCCCCTGCTTTTTCTGCAGACTCTGCCGCCTCAGACACTGCTTCTTCAACTTTTTCTACTACTTCTTCGGCTTTTTCTTCAACTTTTTCCACGACCTCCTCGATCTCGGACTTTATCGATTCTGCTTCTTTGTTGGTGTTCTCATCATTGCTCATAATAATCGTTCCTCATTAAAATCGTCTATTTACTCACCACATGCATTAATTCAGTTCTAAACTATCTTGAAAAACTGAAATTATATGCCTGGAGCAAATTTATTTTTATAAAATGAAGATTGAATTTATCACGTTGACAGAACTTTTCAAGTTCAAAATATAATCTCTGAAAATTTGTGGCAAGAATAATAACCAGGAGAAAACCAGGGTAAATACCCCCAATCCAATCAAACTGTTTGATCTAGCTATATAAAATCGTATCCTTTGGTTGATTTTACGAGCTGTTTCGTTTCTTCCACCTGTCTGCATTCAAATTGCCAATAACCCAGACCAATATTTATTTTATCCCGTAAAACAATTGGAAAGTTATCGCTATGCATAAATAACCGCAATAAATCTTCATCCTTAAAGTAGAAGGACTCAATAATCAAAAAACTTTTTTGACCCTCTTTACTTTCTACACCATAAATTAGTGCTTTCTGCGGAACATCATCTTTTTTTGCATCTAGTTTCAGAAAACTGACAGAATGGGATTGTGCCGTTATCGCTTCAACCTCAAAATTGATCGTACCGTCAGTTTTTGCAACAACAAGCTTGTTCACAATACCAAGAGATCGTTTGGACTCAGGCATATTAGGCTTTCTAAAACTCACCAGACTGCCAATAGATATCACTCCTGTTTTATCAAACTTGCTGGATAAAGTTCGCTCGGAGGCAGACTCGGCCTTATACTCCAATAAAGCATCTTTTGCCTGACCCGAAGATTCTTGTAAATCATAGGTAGCATTCAAACCTACCGCAAAAAACCTATCTAGTCGGTCACTAAAAAAAGGCGTACCTTCCAGTGGGATTCCAGACCACCTTAACTCAAGATAATTCAGCAACTCAACTGGCAATTTCCCTTGATTACCTTTAAGAATATGCATAGAACTAAATCGGGCTTCTTTTTCATTAACAAATTTTTCTCTGCGTTTTAAAGTTTTGAATAATTTATCGAAACTTATAAAAAGTGCTGCAGAATCAAATTGTGAAGTTGAACTAAAAAAAGGCGGTTGATCTTCGTCGACCAAAATAACGCAAAGCATTAGCATTCCCTGCTCAGGTTTATCAGTCAATTTTACCGAGGAGTAAAGCTTGCTGATAAACTTATACACCAGAAGAATCTCTTTTTGCATCAAACCGCTCGGCTCCGCCAGGCTCAATAGTAAAATTTGTCGATAACAATCTTCTATTGAACTGGATTTGCTATTTACTCCACCATCATCAGAAACTTTTACAGTCTCCTTTTTTAACTTTACTGCTAATTTATAGAGGGAATGTAAATCAATCCAAACCCAATCAGGCACAGTTTGACTCATTAAATAATGACTTATGACGATATCACTTAAGCCTTTTATGACACGTTGGATAGATAAAGCAGTGTTTTTACCCTGGAACCAACCCGCTGATTTTCTGGATAATTCTCGCACAACAATCCAGTATCCAATAGCAAACTCCCGTTCCAGTGACACCAATACCTGATGAATTTTTTTCTCGTCCTCCGCCTTGGGAAATCCCGATTTGATTAAGCGTGAACGCAAATAATCCTGGATCATTAAATAATTAGGGCGCAGCAATTCCAATGCTTCTAGGCGCATTGCCGCATCCATCTCCAACTTATTACATTCTTTAACCAAATCAAAAAACAAACGTGTAGACAAGCCTGGATTAGCGGTCGGCAGTTCATCCAGCCACTGCTGCAAAGCAGTCGGCTCAAACATCTGCAACTGCTCAGGATTTTTTTGCTGATCAGGTATAACTAAAAAAAAGGAATTTTTCACGCGAGTTTAGTTTTTTCCTTTCGATAAAAAGTATAAATAAGACAATAATTTTTTAAGTGTAGTTTTAAACTCGCAATTATTCCAGCTGGCCTACATCTTGCCTTTTCTTTTCATCATACCTTTAGATGGGTTATAGCCGAGAATAGCCAAAGAAATAAATATCAGGAAAGAAACCAGCGTAAAGATTAATGCTTCCTGATTAAATTGTTGATACAGAGCAAACCGTATAAGCTCTACTGCTTGCGAAAAAGGATTGTACTTAGCAAGTGTATACAATAACTCGCTGGATTCTTTCAATTTCCAGAGCGGATACAGCGCTGTTGACATGAAAAACATTGGGAAAATAACAAAATTCATCACGCCGGCAAAATTTTCCAGTTGCTTGATGAATGATGACAACAATAACCCCAGCGCGCCTAGCATTAACCCAGAGAGTATTAAGGCAGGAATCACCCATAAATAGCCTTGCCAAGGCGCTCGAATATCATAAAACCATGCAATGCCCAGAAAAACTGCAACCTGTAAAATTGACACGGCAACGCCTGCCAGTAATTTACTCATCAATAAAAACCAGCGTGGCAACGGACTCACTAGTAAAATCCGCATACTGCCCATTTCCCGGTCATAAACCATGGATAATGAACTTTGCATACCATTAAACAACTGGATCATGCCAATCAAACCCGGAGTGATATAAACTTCATAAAGGATATAAGTATCATAAGGCGGGGCAATTGCTATGCCCAATGCCGATCTGAACCCAGCAGCAAACACAAATAACCACACTAAAGGTCTGACCAACGCCGCAATAAAACGCTCTCGCTGTTTAACATAGCGTAATAATTCTCTGCCAATAATACCCCACATTGCCCGCCAATAATGCACAACTTTCATGCAATTGCTCCTGATTGGGTCAATCGTTGAAAAGCCTCATGAATAGCCGTTGTTTGAGTCAAATTGAGCACTTTTTCTATACTGCCGTTAGCTTTAATTTTACCCTGATGTAGTATTACCAAATTATCAGAAGAATAAATTTCGTCAATCAGATGACTCGCCCAAAGTACTGCCAAATCCCGCTCAGCTACTAGTTGATGCACATGTTCCACGATTGATTTACGACTAGGCACATCCAAACCGACAGTCGGCTCATCAAGTAATAATAATGAAGGCTTGTGCAGTAATGCTCGGGCAATTTCGACCCGACGCCGATGACCACCATTCAGCTGGCGGATTTTTTCAAAACGCCGTTCATACATATTGAAACGCTCCAGTTCTTCTTGAATCCTTTTCCTAGCCTTTTTCCTGCTGATGCCATGCAAAGCCGTGTGATAACGTAAATTTTGCATCACGCTTAAATCCAAATCCAATGTCGGCTGCTGAAAAACCACACCCAACTTGGCTAACGCTTTAGTCGTCTGTTTTTTTACATCAAACCCGCAAATGCTGATCTTGCCTTGCCGATAGTCATACAAACGAGTTATCAGTGAAAACAAGGTGCTTTTTCCTGCACCATTGGGACCTAATAAAAAAGCACAATCACCATTTTTAACTTCAAAAGAAACGCTATCCAGCGCCAATTTTCCAGAATAGGAAAAACTGATATTCTCAACCTGCAAGGCAATTTTATTCATGGCTTTACGGCAACGCCCCAAGGATAACGACCTACTTTGACAGACTTCACTACCTGATGATCTTCAAGATTAATAATGGAAATATCGCTGCTCCGGCCATTAGTGGTGTAAAGTCTTTTTTGATCTGGAGAAAAAGCCAGGTTCCAGACCCGCTCACCTACCAATAAAAACTTCTCTACTTCAAAAGTTTTGGCATTAATCACCGCGACCCGGTTAGCAGGTCCCATTGCTACGTACCCCCAGCGCATAGCCTTGTCAATCACCACTCCAACCGGCTGAATTTTATCTTTAGTCACTCCTTTAATCTGCAAAGGAATGGTTTTAATAATATCTTTGGTCTTGGTATCAAGAATCATCAAAGTACCGGCAATTTCCGAAGTAACCCATAACTGGCCACCGTCAGCGGTAAAACTGGCAGCACGCGGTCTTGGGTCAACGAGCGTGTTGTGGACATTCGTCAGGGAATCAATATCAAACCAATGGATCATATTGGTGGTTTCTGATGCGCTAATCAGCCACTGATTGCCTGGACTCACGGCAATTCCTTCCGGTTCAACCCCAACTGTAAGTCTGGCCAATACCTTAGCACTTGGAATATCAATAACCGTAACCTGATTATCGTCTTCGTTTGACACATACATCTTGTCGCCAGCCGGATTTAACGCAAATGTTTCTGGGTCTTCGCCAGAAGGCAGTTTTCCAGTCACCTTCAATGTTTGGGTATCAATTATTTGGATCGTATCATCATCACTAACAGCCACATAAAGCTGTTTTTGATCTTTACTCAAAGCGATACCGCGAGGCCTTTGCCCAATTGCAACGGTTTTTATTAATGTACCGGCAATTGGATCAACAACAGCAAGAGCGTTATCTTTTTCCAGTGTTACATAAACGGTTTCTGCATGAGCAAAAAAACTCAACAGCAAAATAGCGATAAATAGAATTCTCATAGTATTCCCCTTTTTTATACTATCCACGATCAAGAATACCCGGCTTTGCCCTCAATAATCTGAAACTTTTCATTCAACAATGCACGCAAAGGAGCATGATGCTCATCGAGGTTGTCGAAGAAGTTTGTACAAGCCTGTTT
>JALSJK010000065.1 GCA_026989395.1 Methylomonas sp. | reverse complement strand
TGCAACACTTCAAGGTGTTTAATCTCGTCGTCTGATAGGTGGTAATCATTCATGTCGCTATTATATTCGCAATCAATGTAATGCGCCAGCTAGTTAATGTGCATTCTTAATCGCGAATAGTATACCTCGCTACTGATTTCTGCTAGGCGGTTTTGCTGTTGCTCTATCGCGCTTAGTTCATCACTAAGGTGAATGGTTTGCACTAATTCAAAGGGTAGAATATGCCCTTTCCAGCCGTCTTGTACTTCGCTGTCTTTGCCTCGGACTTTTTTAATGACTAAATTAGGGTCTACCTGTGTGCTGGCGTTAAAGCCCTCAGATTACAAGATTTCTAAATCAGCGCTGATGCTTTGCCATTGGTCGTTAAGCAGTTGGTAGGCGGTGTATTTGTCGATTAACGGGATGGCTTGCAGGCGTGTAAATAATTCATCCGCGAGTTTGCTTTCTTGCATGGCTAGGCGCACTTGATCGTAGTGTTCTATTAGCTCGGTGTTTAGATAGTCATCAAAGCCTGCAAACGCTTGTTGGTAGGTTTCGGTAAAGGCGGTGATTTCGGGGTGTTGGCTAATGCTGGTTTTTAGGGCATCGGCGTTAATGGCAAGCTTGGCATAATCGCCACTGGCTGGCTTGAACAAAGTCGCTCGCAAATTAGGAAAGGCTTGCCAGTAATGCGCGAGTTTTTCAATTTCTTGGGGTGGAATGCCACCGAGTAGCGTGGCGTGTAAATCCCAGCTTTCGGCATCGTCTGATGAATCAACATAACGCGGTATATTGAGGTTGTAGTCGTTATCGCGGATGGTTTGCTTATCGACCAGTTTGGAAAATTTGGGGCGGTCTTCGCGGTTGATGACCACATCGACAATGCGCTTTATGTCAGAGGCTTGCAGTTTGTTGGTTTTGCCTTCTTTTTTAAAGTGTTTGCTGGCATCGACCATTAATACCTCGTTGTCGTTACGCTGTTGGCGTAGCACGATAATGGTGGTGGGTATGCCTGTGCCAAAAAAGATATTAGCAGGTAAGCCGATAACCGCCTGAATGTGGTCTTGCTCAATCAGTGCTTGGCGAATTTTGCCCTCTTCACCGCCTCTAAACAATACGCCGTGGGGCAGTACGATGGTCATAATGCCACTGGGTTTTAGGTGGTAAAGATCATGCAATAAAAAAGCATAGTCGGCTTTGGTTTTGGGGGCGAGTCCAAAACGCGCATAACGTGGGTCGTTTTCTTTATGGCTGGGATCCCATTTTTGGGAATAAGGCGGATTAGAGACTACGGCATCCAGATAAAGCGGATTGTAAGTGCCAATCGGATCGTTTTCATCAAAAAACGGCCAGTCTTCTTCTAAAGTATCACCGTTGCGGGTTTGGATGTTTTCAGGGATAATGCCTCGCATTATCAGGTTCATGCGTGTCAGGTTGTAGGTGTTTGCCTTTAATTCCTGAGCGTAGTATTTGATGTTGTTGACATCGCTAATATGTTTGGCGACGCTGTTACCAATATTAATCAGTAAAGAACCTGAACCACTGGTGGGGTCGTAAATATCAATGGTGTTTTTGTCTTTTAAATGATCGGCAATGATTTCAGACATTAACAGGGAGACTTCATGCGGGGTGTAAAACTCACCGGCTTTTTTACCCGCGTTGGAGGCAAATTTTTCGATAAGGTATTCGTAGATATAGCCCAGCACGTCATAGTCTTGCTTGCCATTCATGGGGATGTCTTTGATCAGTTGTAGCAAGTCGCTAATCGCTTTGGTTTGCTTTTGCGCGCTTTCGCCAAGTTTGCTTAAGCCTGTTTCCAACGTGTTAAAAATGCCATCAAACAGTTTTTTGTGATTGCTGTGAATTAAGCGCGAAAACGCCGAGAGTGCATCGCGCACATTGGATACATCAAAATCACTGCCGTTGTCTAACCAGGTAGAAAACAGGTTATCGTAAGCGATAAAGTAGCCCAGCTCTTTTTGTATGTATTTTAGCGTGTCTGGATCGTCTTCGCTGAGCTGGGCGATGTCTGCTTCGCTCATACCTTCTTTTTTCGCAAAGGCGATTTGTTGGTCAGAGAGGTATTTGTAAAATATAAAACCAAGAATATAGTCTTTATATTCGTTAGCTTCGATTTTTGACCGCATTTGATTAGCGGATTCCCAAATTTTGGCGGCGAGTTGTTGTTTATTCAAGTGTGTTTCTCTGCTGTGTAAGTATTACTTTTTTAGTTTTTTGTATAACATGGCAAATTATCGGCTGCAAAAAGCAGAACGACGAAGAAGCGGCGTTTTTTGTCGTATGAATGAATTTGCCTTGTTATCCCTTTCATTTTATCCTAAAAAATCGCATCTAATGCTTGAATCATATTTTCAGTAAATTACACCTATCGATACATTTTAAACCACCCTTTTCCTTCAACAAGATCAAATATACGTTTTATGTGGAAGGTAGGAAACCATACCTTGTTCCCATGCTCCTGCGTGGGAACACCTACCGCGCTTAAACGTCCGTCTGCGTTCCCACGCGGGAGCGTGGGAACGAGAAAATCTATAAATACGCTGAATAGTTACAATTATCTAAACTAAAAAACATACATCAAAATATCCCTATAGCTCTCTATCGCATCCCTGCGAAAAAAGTTTTATATTTTCAATAACTTATCTCTTTAAACCGTTTTTGTAAGAATTTTTTGTCGTATACATAGATGAAAAACAGGTTGATACATCAATTACTTGCATTATTTTCACCCGGCTCTTCTTGCGCTGAACGGAACAAATAGCCTGCAACGGCGCCCAAAATACCAATTGCGGCAGTCAGCTGCTCTGAAGTATCAACCACCAAAACCAGAATAATCGTTCCGAAAATAATCAGCGTTAAGCCAGTAATATTTATAACGTCACGAGGCTTGTAATTTTTCATTTTCAAAAATTGTAAAGCCACAATTAAACTGGCGACAGACAACAAACTTAGCAAAATCACATACCAAAGCTCATTATCCACCTGTTTTTCAATAACCCTGGAATGGCTTTCATGCACGGCAGGATCTTTTAATTTTTCGGTAATCTCTGCTACAGAATCCACCATTGTTTGCAGTTGAATTAACTCCATCATATTTTGATAACGTTGATATTGAGCAGTCATCTTCTTATAGTCATCATAATTTTCTAGCAAATCATTCTCAGTCACGCCGTGATTTTTAGTCGTAATTTTGAAATTTTCAAAAAGTAAAGCATCCAGCTCTGTATTTTTCTCTTTTGCAAAACTGATCGTTACAAACACGCACAAAATTAACAAACAAATAAAATATCTCATTAGTTATCCTCTCGTTTTGTTTGCCATTTCTCAATAATCGCATGATAGTATCTTGCCTCAGTTATTTCACCGGATTTAATGGCTGTACTCATTTTGTTTCGATAAGTATCTAGCCATTGCTCTACCTTATCTTGTTCCATACTGAGAAGGATTTCGATGATTCTGTCTACTTTACTGAGTTCCAGATCGGATAGACTATCAGACGAGTGGGATGTTTTTTGCCCTAATGATCGTAACATTGGATTACGTATAATCCCCCGAGTTTTGACAGAGCGATCTACATAAGAAGGAACAGAATATTTTTTAAGTTCTGCCGCTGATAGTGGCAATAAAATACAAAATAAAATGCCTGTAATAAATACTTTCATAACATTGACCCCGCTAATAATCAACTAATATGAAATTTGTTTATGAAAGGCCGTAAAATTAAATATTCGTATATTTTTTTGTATGCAGATATCTCTCTCAAGCAAGCCCAGTCTCAACAAATTTCGTTTGCTGATACCAATTCCATTTTTATTCAAAAACATTGTTCATAATAAGTACTGATGATCAGTCTTGTAACAACATTATCTTGAAATTGAAATTAATAACTTTATTCGAGTGTATCCAATTCACTGAATTAAAGCACGGTAATATTCACTGTATATTTGGAATCTTTGTACATGACAAAAAAACGTAAAAAAAGGAAATGAAAATTTTGTCGTTTACTAAGATTTGGAAAAATAATTTTATAACTTTTCAGCATATTTAATTTAGTTAAAATTACTCAATATCAGTGACTTACGGAAGAAGTGTATATGTCATGGATGACACAACCAAGCCTACAGGGACGTATTTACGGCGTCTTCTGGAATAAGTTACTGATATTGAAACTATAAATACGCTGAATAGTTACATAATTTTTAAGGAACCTCTAATTAATTCAGAGGCCCTTTAAAAACACATAGCTACACCTTTTATACCTTTCACGGTCAAGAACACCTATTTCTCACTTGCCATTTTTTGTCAATGAAGTCGCTGTAAAACCTTCCAATAGTCTGCTATTGCTGAGTTTTCGCTCCAAGTTCTTTACAAAAACTAAAGTGCTCTAAACGAGACATTCTCAAACGCAAAAGGTATTATGATTCTCAGTTATTCCACACTCGAAAATTCAATGCATACAAAAGATGATCAGTAAATTACACCTATCGATACGTTTTAAACCACCCTTTTCCTTCAACAAGATCAAATATACGTTTTACGTGGAAGGCAGGAAACCATTCAGAAAGACCTGAAGGCCAAATAACCCGAATAAACGCAAATTTCTTTCTTGCTAATCCAAAAGTTGGCCAAGGGCTTTCTGAAGAAGCAAAACTACTTCCTGCTCTAATTTCTCTAATCTGGGGTTTACGTCCTCTGGAGAAAACTTCAATTCGAGCACCAATTCCCATCCTATTGCTCATGGTTCCAGTTAAACGAACAGTCAACCAGCGATTACGATTTCCCATGTTTTTCAGTACTAACGGCTGTCCATTCGAACTTCCTTGCCATGGTGAACGGATAACAACCATATCAACAAAACCATCGCCATTATAATCAGCACTTGCTAGACCAGTCGTGTAATCAAATCTCAGGTCAACTGGCATCGCTTCAGAATCATTTTTAAAACCTTTTTTCCTTTTATTGACAAGAAGTTGGCCCGGACTCCCTTGTGCGCCTATCGCTCCAAATAAAGGTAATGACCCTACCTTGAATAAATCCACATCACCATCATTGTCAAAATCTGCAGACGTGATTCCCCATCCAAAAGGAGTTTCAGCAAAATTATTTTCTGCTACATCAAAAAAAGTTCCATCGCCATTATTTTGCATTAGAACATGAGGAAATCCGTTCAATGTACCAGTACTGGTAGCCGCAAAATCAATATAACCATCTTTGTTAAAATCTCCAAAAGCCAAACCCATCCAGAATCCTGGTATATCTAGCCCGGCTTCTTGAGCCATATCTGTAAAAGTTAAATCACCATTGTTTTTGAACAAATTAAATGGAGTGGGTCTAACAGGGCTAGTGCTGGGGCCAAGTGGAAATGCATTGCAATTACCAACAATAATGTCGACCCAATCATCACGGTCAAAGTCACTAAATCCTACAACACAAGCGCCTTCACTAATTAGTCGATTTGAGCCCGGAGTTGGATCTGAGTAGAGACCATCAATTCCAGCTGAAACGGAAATATCAGTAAATGTTAAATCGCCATTATTCAAATAAAGTTTATTTTCGTGTGATTGTTCCGTACCCGGTCCTGTCTTAAAAGGAATATGCCCTGGACTAGTTACAAAAATATCAAGGTAGCCATCTCTATTGATATCCGCCATTGCCGCACTTAATGCGGATTCAGCACCAGTCACACCTGATAAATCGGTAATATCAGTAAAACTACCGTCACCATTATTATGGTATAGCTTTGCCGGGGTTTGGCTTGCACCGATCAAAAACCCCTCACCAGAAACAAACAGATCAGGATATCCATCATTATCTATATCTCCAACTACAACGCCCGAACTACCTTTCCCATTAGCCAAACCAGCTTGTTCTGAGACATTGGTGAAAGTCCCATCACCATTATTTCTAAACAAACCATCATCATTGCCTGGTCCATTGGTTAGAAATAGATCCAGATCACCATCCGCGTCATAATCAAGCCATGCTGCACCGCCCAATCCCTCACCTCCAGATCGATTAAAGTCTATTAAATCAAGCTGCTCTTGAAACACAATTTTGTTTTTGGGTTTTACATGACCCGCATACCCGAGCCGATTGGTTAAAACCAAAAGCAATATAATCTTTAATAGAATTGTTAAATTATTGCCTGTTAAAACATTCATAGCATCACCTTTATTATCCGTTACAAACAAAGGGCTGCTTTATCAAGATATTAATTTATAATTTATTTCCAACAATCTTAAAAACTTTATATTTCAAGATCAAAATAAATACGCCCTTTAATATTATCTGAATCCATGACTTCACTACGGCACAGGAGGCAAACTCTTGATCCATCACGGGTTAAAAAAATGCCCGCTTAACCTAAGGGTGAAGCTAAGATTTTTTCAGATCCCGTGCTAAACCAATATCTTGCCTCCTGTTATCCGTATTGAAATCACAGATTCAGGTATTAATTTTTACTTAAGAAAAATTGACGTTAACTCACCTAATACCGAATAGCGAGTGAATAGTGAACTGGAGAAACAGACATTATTTACTTGACAGTTGAAGAAACTATTATTTTCTCAATAATATTCCTAAAAAATATGACCTTGTGTTATAAGATAAAGCATGGCTAAAATCGCAACAACACCAAACAATAAGATCATTTTCGTCAACCCCCCTTATGAGCGCATTGCTGCCGGCTATGATTTTGTTCGACATATTACCAACAGAGCGCCCTCGCTTGGATTGCTTTATCTTGCTGCTTCGGTTCGGGAACATGGATATCAGGCGGCTATTATCGAGAGTGATATTGAAAATTTGGATCCTGACCAGGTTGCCCAACGTTTAATCGAAGAAAAACCGGCTTTTATCGGAATTACGCTTTTTACTGTTGGGGTATGGCAAGCTGCACAAATCGCCAGAAAGGTCAAAAAACAACTTCCTAACACCATTATCATTGTCGGTGGTCCGCATATTTCATCAATGAGTATGGAAACCATGCAGCGTTTTACTGAATTTGATATTGCCGTTATTCATGAAGGTGAACATGTTTTACCGGAATTATTGGCACATCTGCAATCTGGTAAAGTGCTGGAAGCTGTCAACGGAATTATTTATCGTCACGATGGCGAACTAAAACGAACACCACCGGCGCCATCCATAACAGATCTGGACGGCTTGCCCATGCCAGCCTGGGATTTATTACCTAATTTCCCTGATACTTATCTACCTGCCATTTATGATTATCCCCAAGGCCCGGTTGCTACCCTGGTCGCTTCGAGGGGTTGTCCGTTTCTGTGTAAATTTTGTGACACCTCAACATTTGGCGCAAAAGTTCGGGCTAATTCGCCGCAAGTGGTATTTAACATGATGAAACACCTTCATGTTAATCACGGCATTCGTCATATTCAGTTTGTTGATGATCTTTTTCTGGCCAGCAAAATCAGAACCCTGGCTCTTTGTGATCTGATTATTGAAAACAAGCTGAAAATGACTTGGAGCTGTACCGCCCGGGTGGATACTGTCAAGCCTGACGTTGTCAAGCGTATGAAACAGGCAGGCTGTTGGGAAATCAGTTTTGGTTTGGAAACCGGCTCCAACGAATTGCTGCAAAAAATGGATAAAGCAGCCCGTGTAGAAATGTCAGAACAAGCGGTAAAATGGACGGCTGAGGCGGGTATTCGCTGCAAAGGATTATTTATGCTGGGTTACCCGGGGGAAACAACAGAAACGATACAACAAACCAAAGCTTTTACGCGCCGCATCCCGATGACGACAATGAATCTGACCAAGTTTACACCATATCCAGGCTCCCCCGTCTACCGGGAAATCTATGGAACTAACATTCGGGATGATCATTGGGAAAAAATGAATGGCATGAATTTTCTCTGGTCGCCGGAGGGCATCAGTACCCAGGAACTCGACAAGGAATATCAAAATATTCTGAAAAGCTTTTACAAACAACACAGGGTCATGCATAAATATGTGGTGATGAGCCTGACTAATCCAACCCATCTTATTCGTTTAAGTCGTTTCGTCGCTGGATTTGTAAAGGCCAAGATAAGGAGTTACTTTGATGGACGAAAAGGTGTTTTGATTGAAGAAGAAAATCATTTATAACAAACCCAGCTCTATAATTTAATAAATAAATCCTTATCCTGACCTTGTGCGCCATTCAAAAAATCACTTTTATTTCTTTCTAATAAATCAGCCTTAATCAAATCTGATGCCGGGCTAAACCTTACTCCCGATTTTCTGTTTAGCAAAGACTACACGACAAATAAGCAGTAATTCTTTAATTACACCCGTTATTAACAACCCCTCACTTGCGCCCAAGTAAAAAATCAGTTGCTGGTCAAATTTTCTGCATTTTCGACGCATACCTCCTTAAAAACCGCTTAAAACGTCTAAAAAATAACCAATTAGTTTAATTATAATTTAAGGCAACTAACGTATTTTGAGTTTTGAAAGCCTCTTTTTGCCAGGTGACTTTCATCTGAATCCGTGATTTCAGGTTTCAGATATAACAAAAAAACAATTCGAAAAAACCGAGGGGATTGATATGAACAATATATTCACCAAACAATGGCTGAGCAGATGGTTTCTGATCATCATCGCCAGCCTGACATTTAATCATTTAGCTCTTGCCGATGATGACGAAAATGAAAAAAAACAACCGACAAAAATAACCATAAAAGATGCAAAGTACGATGCTAAAAAACACCGGCTTAAAGTAAAAATAAAATTAAAGGGTGAAAAGCCTTATCAAATTAGAGTATTTGATGCTGACAGCGGAAACTTACTCTATAGCAAAAAGACCAAGAAAAAGTCTTTGGAAATCAAAATAAAAAACTTAAAAAATCATGCAGTACCATGCTCTGTCAGGGTTCAGACAGGAGAAGTCAGCCGAGTAAAAAAAGTTAAACATGCTCCAGAAAACTGTAGCAATAGCACTGAATCTGAAGACCACGAAGTTGATAATACTATCAGTAAAATCAAAATTGATGATGCAAAATATGAAGATGATCGACTCACCGTTAAAGGTGAATTTAAAGGGGGAACGCCAAAAAATGTGAAACTTTTCGACGATTTGACGGGACAGTTACTCTCTGAAAAAAGTCCAGACGAAGATCATTTTAAATTTAAACTTTATGGATTAACGGCTATACCTTGTCGCATTAAAGTTTTAGCGGATCAAATCTCTGCAACTAAAGATGTCGAACATGCACCAGATGATTGCTCGACCACAACTCCACCGCCTCCACCCCCGCCGACTGGCAACCAGCCCCCAATTTGTTCAATCACTAATCCAACCAGCAATACCGTGACAATCAAGCTTGGTGATTCAATTAATTTCAGCGGACAAGCCAGTGATCCTGACGGTGACAAACTAACTTTTGAATGGGATTTTAATGGCGGGGCAGATTTTCGGCCTACAATATTAAACCCGGGCAACATTAAATTTGATGTAAACAATGGTAGCTTTTTGGTTCATTTTATTGTGACTGATGACCAGAGAGCTCGTTGTACCGACAGCATGACTGTGATTGTTGGCACAGACGTTCCACCTAACACCGGCGGCATGGTTCCACAACAACCTGCCCCAGGCACTGCTACTGCAGGTGATGGCAACCATGTGGTATTACCAGCCAATGACTTGGGTATGCACTGTGCAGACCTGGGTTCTTATCCACTTGAAATCTTACCTCCTTTCAATACCGTAAATGCTCATGTCATCAAAAAAGGGACAACCGGCGGCAACAAGCCTATAATTTTGGATGCGAGTTCAGTTAAATTACGATATTCTGCGGCATCTAATCCTAATGACCCGGTTGGTCCAGACTCAATCAATTCTACAAGTCATAATTTTCCTCTTGGCAGCCAACTAGCCGATGCCACGATCAGAAAATCAGATTTTTGGGATGACTTTAAAAACTCTGGTCAAACTATTGCTTCTCTGTTATTTCCAGGATTAAATCCGGTTGTTGATGAGGGCTTGCTGACCCTTGACAATGTTGATCAAGGACACGGACGCTATATGCCAGGAATTGCAAACCCTTATGTTGCAAATGATCCACAAGACTTCAGTAAATTTATTCCTGAATTCGGTTGGCATACAGCACAAGGTATTCCTCTCACAAATATTGATGATAAAGGCCGTTTAAATTCCTATCCACTTATGCGAATTCAGGCTGTTGATAATGCTAGTGGTCAGGTTGTTGCAACGACTGATGTTGTAACACCGGTATCTGCAGAAGTTGATTGCAGGGATTGTCATACGGCAGGTAAAGTTGGTGCAAATTCAAATGTCCGCAATAATGGCCCTGCATTTATTGCCCCTGCATCCAGTGATCGTCTAGATGTGGAACTGGCAGCAAAGAAAAATATTCTGATGTTGCACGATTTCAAACACGGCACTGATTTTATAGCTCAGGATAAGCCTGTGTTATGTGCTAGCTGCCATCGATCAAATGCTTTAGCTAGTGTCGGTGGTCCAGGTGGCGATCCAACTGTTAATAGCATGTCAAAAGTCATGCACGGATTCCACGGTCGTTTACAAACTGACTCTTCTGGAAACCTCTCGCGTGATTTCCAGGGAGAGCCAATTCTGGTCGATCCACAAAATCTTGCTGGTACGACTTCACTAATCCCATTCGGTCCCGATGTTCCTATGGAACAGAACTGCTTTCAGTGTCATCCGGGTAAAATCACTCAATGTTTCCGAGGCGTGATGTTCACAGCCGGTCAAAAATGCGATAGTTGTCATGGCGACTTACTTGCGCTTGGTGGAGAGTTCACAAGACAAGATGGCTCAGTCCGCGAACCTTGGGTAGATGAGCCACAATGTGAGTCCTGCCATACTGGTATTGGCAGCGACCCTGTTGGTAATATTGCTTATGACCCAAATGATCCAGCAGCTGAACCTTTACCAGCTAAAACCCCTAAATTTGCTGTTAATGACAACACTCTATATCGTAATAGTCTTGATGGTCATGCAAATCTGGGTTGTGAATCCTGCCACGGCAGTCCACATGCGATTTGGCCAAATAGGGATCCAAATGCTAATGACAATGTTACAGCCAAGCAACTTCAGGGACATACTGGCACAATTCTGGAATGTACAACCTGCCATGAACCAAACAGCTTTCCTAATGGAACGTTAGATGGTCCGCATGGTATGCATCCAGTCAATGATCCAAATTGGAATGAAGAAGATGGTCATGGTAAATTTGCCGAAAACAGAGCCAATGGCGATCAATGTGCTGCCTGTCATGGAGCAGATCACTTAGGAACGCGATTAGCAAAAGTACCAGTTGACCGGGTACTTAAAGACCCCAAAGGCAAGGTGTTGGCAACACTTAAAGCAGGAGATGAAGTTGCCTGTAATCTTTGTCACAGCCTAAGTAAGAGCTTTGATGATTAGGTATACTGTTTACGCTGAAAAATGCACTTTTGACGTTATGTAACATACTGAATGTAAATTAATTATTATGAATGTAGCGAGGTATTTTTGACCGTAAATAGCATAGATATTTGTCGAGTTGTGAGATTAGAATACGGCTGTTATTCACATTGCCAATATTAATCATCTCCAGTTCGGCAATTTCTAACAACATTAATAATTTTCAAGAAAAGCCGCTAAATACATCAATTATGTATTAGCGGCTTTAGTTTTTTACAACTACCGCGACACCCTACTAAGCGACAGTAGTAGCTAGTCTTGCGGTGGCATTTCAGGGAATTTTGGCAAACCTTCCGCCATAACATCCCATACTGTTGAATGACTCGTGTATATATCCATTTGTGGCTCATAGTCTGAGAGGTTCTCAAGAGAACCAGCCCGAATAGCCAGCATATCTGGCATGACTTCTGGGATTCCAAACATTTGCGAACCACAAGTTGGACAAAATCCACGCTTAACCATTTTTCCGCTACTACCTTTACTTTCAAAGTATTTAACTTCGCCTGAGATCGAAACACTATCTTCCGGGAAGAACATGGCTGTTGCATAACCACTGCCAGAGGTTTTTTTACAATCGTTACAATGACAGTTTCCTGAAAAAACTGGTGGAATGGAACACGTATATGACACGGCACCGCAAAGACATTTTCCTGATATAGACATAGAGTAATCTCCTAATAAATTGAGAAGGCTGTAGAACAAGTCCGCCCTGATAATCAAAAAACGATTCACGTAATACTGGCACTTGCTTCTATGGAATCAAGAACTATAACATACGGTGAGTTTCCTATTTTACCTGCTTGTATTTGTTGCTTTGAGTCAATCACGTTCCGTGACTGTCATAAAATGGCATAAATCTGCGAGGAGAATTTCAAACTCTAGTGGCTTTATTCATGCGTACTTCACCTAATTTTCATGACACAGCACACAATAATATTTTTTAACTGATTTCACACCATGAAGATTCTGGCTGTGAATTCCTTGTCGTGAAGAGTCTACATTTCATAACCAAAGCAATCAAATTCTAAATTCGTAACTATTCAGCGTATTTATAGTTTCAATATCAGAAACTTCTTCCAGAAGACGCCGTCAATACGTTCGTGTAGGCGTGGTTGTATCATCCATGACACATACACTTCTTCCATAAATCACTGATATTGAGTGATTTTAGATAAATGACATTTTTTCAATGTCTTGTCAGGAAATTTTTGGTTAAAACTCGCCATAAGCTCATTAGTTTTCTGGTCATCGGCCTTCCAGATTATTCGGGAAAAAATATGATTTTTGACCATGGCGTGTTTTCTAATTTTTGCATCTACCCCAAGTTTCTCCAGTGCTTCCTGAGCATGAATCGCTTGGTTTGCGGTATCATAAAAGCCAAGGGAAATAGCTCCTTTCATATCGCCAAAACGGAATAACCACAAATCTCTCACCCCTTTAGCCTCAAGAATAGCGACATTCTCTTCAGCTTTGGCCAAAGTTTCTGGGGCTGGATAAAACAACAAATAACCATCAACCACTTCGACATCCTTGAATTGGAACGCTATATTCTCAGCCTTGATCTGATTTTGTTTATCCCAGTCCAGAATCTCATGCTTGTTTTCGAAAGGCCCAGCCTCGAAACAAACTAACCCGCTGGTATCATTGCCTGAAGGAGGCTGCATATCAGAACGATGGGTTCGTTGTTGCGGTTTTTCCAGTGATTCAACTTCTTTTAGCAAAAAAATTTTTTGATCACTCTGGCTCACATCTTCGGCTACTGGGTCTATTAATGGTTTTAATGCCTCGGTACGCCAATGCCAAAAATAAAAAATGATATTAGTCAGTAACACCAAGAAAAACAAATATCGCATATCAGTTTGGCTAAGGTTCCTCTGAAGAATGACTGCTCACTAATGCCAGTCCGGAGAGCACCAAATCAGACTTAACCATAGCCTCTATTGTCAGTTGTCTAGCGATTTTTTTTGCGTCGCCGCCTGTTAAAATCAACTGAAAACCCGGTTTTTTCAACATAACGTGTTCAATTAAACCAGCAATTGAGAATAAAGCACCTGTGTAAATCGCTGCTTCAGTATTATCAGCTAATTTTGCAGGGTATTCATGATCAAAAAATTCAAGTTCCGCCGTTCCTTGTGCCAGTGCTTTCTTCATTAAGCTTAATCCCGGTGTAATCAGCCCCCCCAAATGTCTTCCATCCTGGTTTAATAAATCAATGGTAATCGCTGTTCCACAATCAACAATACAAACTGAAAATGGATAATAATTGCGTGCAGCGACCAACGCCAACCAGCGATCTACACCTAATTTCTCAGGGGTTTGATAACCGTTTCTAACCCCATAGCCTTCTGCTAACGATTGGGGCTTGAATATCTTGATACCCGGCCAAAGCTGAGATACAACAATCTGCACCTGATTTAAAATTAAGCTGTCATTGACATTAGCGATCGCGACACAACCAGGCTGGCTTATGTTCTGCCATCTGGAAAATAATTGTTTTGTAATATTAGGATCATAACTAACGGGCTGACCTTCCCTAAGATCAGTATTTTCATGCAAAGCCCATTTTAAACGACTATTGCCTATGTCAATTAATAGATTCATCCCCGGCGACTAAAACTAACTTCTCCTGAAGCAAATGTTCTGGATATGCCATTTGAATCTTCCATGAGCAACAAGCCTTGTGTATCGATACCCAAGACTTTTCCAGAAAATTGCTGCTGCCCAATATAAAGCATTGCCTGTTTGTTTTTTAAACAATCGTAGCGACACCACTCTTCAAAATAAGCGTCAAAATTCAAGTTTTCATAAGTTGAAATAACGGCAACCAGTTCATTTATTAGCAGTGCTGTCAGATCGTTTCTTGATATCTGTTTGTCTTGAAGAATTTGTTGCAAATCAACCCATTCCTGGCTAATATTCTGCGCTGAATTTTTCGGCAAAAACATATTCAGTCCCAAACCGATCACTGCAGTACAAGGACCATCAACCTCACCACTTACTTCTACCAAAATACCTGCGAGTTTTTTTCCTTGCCAATAAATATCATTTGGCCACTTCAAACCAATTTCCTGAATGTTAATCTGACGCAAAACCCTGATGACAGCAATCCCTACAACCAGGCTTAAGGCAGATATAGCTGCCGGGCTACTGGAAAAATGCCATAGGATCGAAAGATATATATTACTGCCAAAAGGCGATACCCATTCTCTTCCCCGCCGCCCTCTGCCAGCACGTTGATATTCTGCAATACAAATAGCGCCGGAGCTATTTCGTCGGCCCGCCTCTGACATTAAATAGCTATTGGTCGAATCAATTTGGTCGAAAATATCAAGCTGACTGATGTTTTTTTCTACCTCGGGACGCAAGGCTTCTAGAATTTTTTGTGCATCAAGCAATTCCAAAGTTTGATTTAAACGATACCCCTTACCGCTCAAGGCATAACATTCAAGCCCTAACTCTGACAAACCACGAATATGTTTCCAGATCGCAGACCGGCTGATGCCAACTTGCTCGGCCAATTCGGTTCCTGAATGAAATTGGCCATCCGCAAGAATTTCCAGAATTTTTTTTGTAGTGTTGGAAATAGCCATTGTTATAAACTTCCAAATGAAGCAAAACAATCAGAGAATCTTTGCTTGAAAATAAAATTCTCTAGCGAGAATAAAGTTTGACTTGAAAATGAATGATAAGACAAGCGCCTTATTTGGCGCTTAAATGGAATGAAGCAGATTGTCAGGTGTTGTTTTTCAGGATTCTTTTTGCCCTCTGATTTGTTGCATTTGTCTTTTAACAACATGTTTGATAATTAATTCTCGATCCTGTTCTTTCATATTGACATAATCCAGACCAACAATATATGGATATTCTTTGTCGTCTGCATGATTCATTTTTCGGTAAATCACTTTACCATAAGTAATGACAATTGCCATACTGGAAGTTAATAACATTTTAATTTCCAGGAAATCGCCTGCATTTAAAGCTTCTTGACATGCAAAAGCCAAACCCGTTGCGCTGATATTGACTTCACGCGTATTTTCGGCAGAAAAGTCGGTCTCCTGCAATAAAACCGCCCTGGCAATGAGTTCTATTTTATCATCCATGAGTTTCAAATAGTCAGCAATATCAGAATCATTTTTTTCCAATCTGCGTAGAATTAATTGAGATTCCTGACTCAAGGCATCCATTGCAGCAGCCAATGAAAAATTCCCTAAGATATTGTCTTCAACATGACTGATTTCTGATACCTGTTGTGAATCGACTTTTTTGTAAGTCAGATTCACCTCATCATCAATCCGAAAAAAACGCCTTCTATCCTCACCTCTGACAGGCTGGGTATTTTGAGTTGTCACTTTGTCTCCTGTTAGTGTTTGGCCTTACTCTCAATGATATCTTTCACTAGATCCTGGTTTTCCTGATCAGTTGGGTCATCCTGGGCAATAATTACTTCCACACGTCTGTTTTTTGCCCGATTTGCTGCAGAATTATTGGGAACTAAGGGTCTGGTTTCCGCATAACCTTCAATAATCAGCCGGTTTTGATCAATACCTTTGTGCCTCAAGATATGATGGGCCACCGTAACAGCCCTGGAAGCTGATAATTCCCAATTGGAACGATACCAGTCCGTGTTGATTGGAATATCATCAGTATGTCCTGCAATAATAATTTTACCTTTGGCATTTTTGACTGATTCGGTGATTTTATCCATCACCGGCTCAAAACCTGACTTAAGTATGGCGCTTCCTGAAGAAAATGAACCTTTTTCCTGAATTCTTAAAATGATCTTCAAGCCATCGGTTTCAACAGTTACCAAGCCTTTATCAATTTCATTCCTTAATGCCTCCTTGATTTTTTCCGCCTGATCTTCAACTTTTTCCACCATGATTTCCATCAATTGCTGTTTGACCTGCTCCATGTTTTCAGCATCGACATCCAGCGTATCTGACTGTTTATTGGTGCTCTGTTTGATTTGTTCCAAAGGTGTCGGGTTTGTCTGGGCGGGCGAAAAATGCTGGGCAATAATGCTGGTTCCCATCGGAGGCTCAGTAGCAGGTATATCTCTTTGCACGCCAAAGGCATTTTCTAACGAAATTGCCATTTTTTTAAATTTAGCTGCATCCATTGTGGCAAAAGAAAGCAACAAAACGAAGAAACACATCAGTAAAGACATCAAATCGGCAAATGTTGCCAGCCATAAAGGTGCACCAGCAGGGGGACATTTGGGACAATCAGACATTCTATTTACCTATTCTCCATCTTCAGTTTTGCGTTTTTTCTCGGAAACGTAAGAATTTAGCAAAGCTTCCAGCACCTTGGGATTCATACCTTCCTGAATACCGGTGATGGTATCCAGAATCAACTCTTTATTGGCTCTTTCGTAAATCAACACCGAAGCCAGCTTGTCTACAATCGGCAAGGCGAAGCAGTTGGCTACCATCGCACCGTATAAGGTTGTTAAAAGCGCTACCGCCATTGCCGGGCCAATACTTGCCGGGTCAGACATATTGGCCAGCATTTGTACCAGACCGACCAATGTCCCAATCATTCCCATTGCCGGCGCAAGATCGCCTACGCCTTTCCACATATCCTGTCCAACTTCATGGCGACTGATCAGTTGATTGATCTCCTTACTTAGCATTTTTTGCACAAATGCCGGCTCATGACCATCGACACAGAGGGTAATTCCCTTCTTCATAAAAGGATTGCTGATTTCTTCACCTTCCAATGCCAGCAATCCGTTTTTTCTAGCCACATCGGCCAAACGAACTGCCTCTTCGATCAATTCATTTGGGTCTTCTTTCTTGTTCAGAAAAGCCTTGCCTAAAACTCCAAAGGAACGTAAAAAATCAGATAGCGGAATACGCATTAAGGTGACGCCGAATGTTCCGCCTATCACAATCAATAGCGATGGAACATTAACAAACAGCATCACATCGCCGCCAGTCGCTATTGCGGCAACAATAATCCCCACGCCAAGCAGGAATCCAACCAGAGAAGCTATATCCACCTAAAAACCTCTATCTTATCCAAATAAATGACCCGTATTTTTTCAGCACCTCTATGAAATTTCCTGTCATTTTCTAACTGCTAAAAAAATTAATCTTCCAAGTAAAGCTTAGTTTACTTTTTAAAAAATCAAAGCCTGAGAAACTAAAAATACAAAATTTCAGTGAAATGGCGCTCAAACGTGTCATTTAACTTAGTTTATTCCTTAAACCTGAATCATTAACATTTATTATTTTTACAAAACAAAGACTTATAATCTGGCACAAGAAATGCTTCTTATACAATGAACCTGCTCGCTGGATTGACAGGAAAAAACAATCTTTACCAACATCAATAATGAGGAGATTTTTAATGATTACCAACAAGATTCCAATTCTAGGTGTATTGGCACTAAACTTTTGTTTCTATGCCCCCGCTAACGCTGGTACGATAGTGCCATGTGGCAAGGCTACCTGTTCATCAGCTTTCACGATCAAAGCAGATGGCAAAAACATTGGTGGCGGAGAGTTTCTTTATGATGCAAAAACTGGCGATATTGCACTAAGTAAAGAAAAGATTATTGGCAGCGGAGTTGCTAATGACTTTGGCGGCATCACATGGAGCCTGGATAATGGCGAAAAGGTCATGGTTAATTCAATCAGTGGTAATGCTGATCCAGTGCTTTTTTTCAACCTGGGTGCTGAAACAACTTCAAGCGCAAGCAATTATTCTTTTATTTTTGACTTGCCTATTGCTCTTAGCGACCCTATTGAAACCAAATCCAGCGTTTCCTATTCATTAACTTCAAAAACCAGTGCTGGCGCCCAAATTCAGGGACTAGGCGGTAACAAAGTCGTACAATCATGGGATATTGATACTTCAGTTGGGGGACTCGGCAGCCTGAATAAAAATGTTGATGTTGGAGACACACATTTTCATTTGGGCGGACCTTCAACCAGCAGCTCCCCTGTCTACACAGATACTGATTCAATCATAGGCGACCTGGCTTACGATCAAATGGGTATCGAAGTCTCATTTAATCTTAGTGCAGACAGCATTGTTAGTATGACTGGATTTGTTCAACAAACTCCTGTGCCTGTTCCTGCGGCTGGTTGGTTAATGATTACAGGCATTGGCTTTCTAACAGCCCGTAAAAAGTTTAGTTTAGTTTAGTTTTATTTTTTTCATTCGTAGTTCACCTTTCGATTCGCTCTGGACATGATTTAAACCTTAATTTCTTACCCGAAGTTAATATTGTGTACAGAGCACTTTTTTTTAAAAAAACATCCTTACAAACATCAAGTAGACAAAATTAAGGACAAACACTAACCTTATTGACTGATTCAAGTAATAATTGTTGAAATTGATCTTTTTTCATAGGCCGATAAAGGAAGTAACCCTGACCGATATTACACCCTTCCTCTTTCAAAAAATCATACTGCCACTGATTTTCAATCCCTTCCGCAACTACTTTGATATTCATTCCATGAGCCATGGCAATAATAGCCTTAACAATTCCAACCTGGCCATCGTTTTCCATATTTGACACAAATGACCGATCGATTTTTACTGTATCAACCGGAAATCGATGTAAATAGCTGAGCGATGAATAACCCGTACCAAAATCATCAATTGACAAGCTGATGTTGTAGGTAGCCAGTGTCTTCAGTTTTTTCAGATTGGTTTCAACATTATTCATCATGACAGTTTCAGTTAATTCAAACTCAAGATGCTTGTTGAGCTTGGAATCTGGAAATTGCTGTCTTACTTTCTCTAAAATATCAGTCTGATGAAATTGTAACGAGCTGATATTCAATGCCAATTTGAAATTTTCCTGGATCAGTCCTTGCTGTTTCCATGTTTTCAAATATTGACTGATTTGTGTAAATAACCAATCGCCTATTACTAAAATTTGACCGGTTTCTTCTGCCAAAGGAATAAATTCTGCTGGCGAAATTTCTCCTTTTGTTCGATGCCGCCAGCGCATTAACGCCTCTGCACCGATTAAACAACCTCTCTGTAAACAAACTTGCGGCTGAAATACAAGATACAATTCGTCATTGGAAATGGCATTTCTTAGATCTGATTCCAGGGTAAGCCGATACAATGATCGCTCATTCATGGCCTTGGTGTAATACTGGAAATTATTTTTACCATTCGTTTTTGCGCTATACATTGCAGTATCCGCATTTTTTAGCAAAGTCTGAATACTGTCACCATCATTTGGTGAAATTGCAATGCCAATACTAAAAGTTACATAAACCTCATGACCATCCAGGTTAAAAGGCTTTTCAAGCGCTTTTAATAATCGCCCTGCAACACTGGCGGCAACTTCTTCATTAGGAATGTCCGCTAAAAAAACCGTAAATTCATCACCACCCAAACGTCCAAGGTCGAAACGATTAAAATCAATCGAACTGGCGCTAAAAACCCGATCAGGCAGAATATTGCCAATCATTCTGAGATTATCGGTTTTATAACACTTGTCCTGCTCGGCTGTCCTGATACAATTCCTTAATCTTTCGGCAATATCACACAACAATAAATCGCCAAAATTATGCCCTAGAGAATCATTAACCCGCTTAAAATCATCCAGATCAATAAATAATAATGCGGATAATAATTGATATTGCTTGTTGGTTTCCAAAACCTTATCCAGAACCATCAAGAATGATTCACGATTCATTAGGCCAGTCAAGGAATCAAAATATGCCAGTGCTCTGACTTGATTTTCGGTATTGCGCCGTTCCGTAATATCCTGCAATGTGCCGATGCAATCAACCACCTCGTTGACATCATTTTTTATGACATTACCCATATGGGAGATAATTTTCGTGCCCCCATCCCCAGTTAGGATTTCATGTTCAATTTCAAAATTGACATGGTTGTTGACGCAATTTACGATTGCTTCTCTGACAATATCCGTGTCCTGCGCAGGAACATGCCTGAGGAAATCTTGTACTGTAAAACTTGTTCTGGATTGTTTATAAATATTGAGCAAATCATAAACAGTATTTGACCAATTAAATGACTCATTGACCAGGTGGTAATCCCAATTGGCAATTTTGGCAATTTTTTGTGCTTTGGTCAGCCTTTCCTCACTAGATATCAAGGACAAGTTGATTTCATAGGCGCGCAATAAATACTTAATTCGATAGATCAGAATGGTCCAGTTTATCGGTTTTCTGGAAAAATCTGTAGCGCCAGCCTGGAATGCACTTTCAATGGATTGATATTCATCTGTTCCTGCAACAAATACAATGGGTTTGTCTTTACGCGTAATGTTTTGCCGTAGATATTTACAAACATCAATACCGCCCATATCGGGCAAATCGTAATCTAATAATACTAGATCAGGCATACATTCAAGATCCTTGGTGATGCCTTCATTCCCAGTTTCAGCAGTAAAAACTTGATAGCCGTACTGCGACAATTTTTTTTCTGCAATCAAACATAGCGTTGGATCATCATCAATAACCAAAATTTTATAAATTTTATCCATTTTCTTCGCAACTCGCTTCATCCATTAATAGGTTGTCATAAGCCTTTACAACATATTGGTATTCCTGGTTAATTGTCTGCCACAATGTTTGCGCCTCCAGAAATTCTTTATGGGATGCGGCATTTTCAAGTTCTTTGAACAACCCGGATAATTTTTTGGCTGCAACATTCATGCTGCTGGACTTTAATTGATGGGCGCACTTAGCAATAATGTCACATGATTTTTTTGCCAAGGCCATCTCTATTTGTTGAAAAACCTGTTCGGCATTTTCAAAGAAGGTGGCACTGATCTGACGAATGAATTGTTTTGAATTATCTTCGTCCATAGCCATTAGCTCTTCAATCATGTTTTCATCCAAAACATCTTCGTTCGACAATTCATTTTCGCTGTAAATTTCTTGCTGAATACCATCGACTGCCAGCCATTGTTCCATAACATCCAACAATTGTTTTTTCTTGAATGGCTTACTTAGAAAATCATCCATACCTGCTGCAAGGCATGCTTCTTTATCTTCCTTAAAGGCATTAGCCGTTAAAGCTATAATTGGAATATGTCTGCCACTTTGTTTTTCCAGTTCGCGAATCTCCCTGCTCGCCGTAAAGCCATCCATAACGGGCATTTGGCAATCCATCAAAATTAAATCCAATTCATTGGTCTTGTAAACATCAACAGCAATTTGTCCATTAGAAGCTGCGTGTATTTTAAAACCAGTCTGTTTGAGCATGGTCTGGGCCATTAACATATTGACCGGATTATCTTCAACAATTAACACGCTGGTCTGGCCAGCAATTTCACTAAAAACAATATCCGACAAATCTGCATTAATTAATCGATTAAGCTGTTCAACCATGTGCAGATTGTCATGACTGATTTGAATAAATGCCATATTTGTCAGTTGCTTTAGCTCTTCATTCCCGGCTTTGTCTTCTATGCAATAGGCTGCAATGGTTTTTTGATCGTTATTAGTTTTCTGTTGCTGCCAATAAATCGCTTGCTCAATACTGGCATGGCTGAAAAGCAACAGAGTATATTTTTTTATTAAATCCGGTTGTTGCAGTAAAGATTTTGCAGTCGCGGGAAGAATCACTTCGACCTGGTAGTCGAGTTGTTTTAGTTGCAAAGCAAATGCTGATTCCGGTTGATCATCAAACAATGCAATTAAAGGAGATTCAACCGGTCTTTGTTGAGATTCAGGTGCAGTAATTGTCAGTGGCAATTTTAGAACAAATTCTGTTCCCAATCCTTCTATGCTTTGAAAACAAATCTCACCACCCAATAAGGTCACCATTTTTTTTACGATCGCCAAACCCAATCCAGTGCCACCGTATTTTCGGGTGTTTGATGCATCTGCCTGAGTAAATGGCTCGAATAATGCTGCTTGCTTTTCTTTGGAAATTCCGATTCCGGTATCCTTGACAGTAATAACAAGCTGGCAGACATCATGCCCAGTCTTTTGGGTTTTTACTGTTAGTGAAACAGCGCCACGTTCGGTAAATTTGATGGAATTATTTAACAAGTTATGTAAAATTTGCCGGATTTTCTGCTCATCACCATACAAAAAATGCGGCAAATCGGTATCGACCTGATGATCTAATAATAAGGACTTACTGCTACTGGCATGACGGTTACTAGACAGGACCGTGTTCAATAAATCATAAACATCAAACCAAACCAGATCTACTTCCATTTTGCCTGCTTCAATTTTTGAAAAATCAAGAATATCGTTAATTTGACTTAATAAGGAATTTCCTGATTGATTAATAATATTAACGTAGTCACTTTGTTGTTGATCAAGATGTGATTCTTTCAGTAAATCCGAATAACCAATGATTGCATTCAGTGGCGTACGGATCTCATGACTCATAACTGATAAAAATTCGGATTTTGCCTGGCTGGCTTTTTGAGCCTGATCAGCTAGCATTAATGCCTTATTTTTTGATTCGACCAAATCTCTGGTTCGTTCTTCCACCAATTCTTCCAGATTTTCCTTTTGATGCCGCAAGGCATTATTCCAATGCTGAATTTTGTCCAGCATATTATTGAATGCCTGCCCCAAACGACCAATTTCATCCGATGATTGAATGGTTGCACGTTTCTCATATTTTCCTGATTTTCGAACATCCTCGCTAATGGCCAATAATTCCAGAATCGGATCACTGAATTTTTTGGCAAACCGCTCCATAACCAGAAAAATCAACCAGGAAGCTATTAACAAACCACATATTGCAATGGCCAATTCCCTACCCAGACGTTGATAAATATCATGCAAGCTAATGACCAACACCATCTTGCCCCAGTTAACATCGTCTAGAACCAATGGTTTGCAAACACTGAGATAAGTCAATGAAAATTGATGATCTTGACAAAGACCGGATTGGGTTATTTCATTTTCAGGTATTTGCCAGTCGCCTTCACGTTGATAATATGCAAAAGGCTTTAGTTGATTAGGTTTTAACACAGCCGCATAAATAATATCCTTATGCGCTTTTAGCGTATCCAAAGTTTGCTGGGCATCTGATGGGTTATCAAATATCAGCGCGGGTGTAATTGCCAAGGTGGTAATTTCAGCCAATGCGTTAGCTTCATTGTTCAATACAGAGCGATTGGAAAGAAACGAATTTAGCATCAAAATGCTGCCAGAAATTAATAACATCAATAGAATACTTATGCTCAAGAGTATACGGAGTTTGTCTTTTATTGATGCGTTAGTAAAGCTGGTCATATTTTCATCACCTTATTCCATATTAGCTGGAAACTCAAAAATGGTGGCTAAATTTAATATCCTTGAGCTCACCACTAAACCAGTTTGTTGCACTGCCGACAAATTGATATTTAATTGCATTTTTCCTCCTTGCTGTTCCAAACTAACCATTCCTCCAGCTTTAAGAAATTCCACCCCTTCCCCGATTGTTAAAGCATTCTGACCCATAATAGATATTAAGGCTTGCCTGACCAGATTTTTTTTCAAGTCGCCAAAATAAATCACCTGGCAATGTTCCAATGGCCTAAGACGTGAACGATTTAGAAAGCGCACCTGTTTGCCATTGATGGTTTTAACGTTCAAATTGGAAAATGATGCCTGTACAACATTATTACCAATGACACACACATTCAAAATCGGATTTACCAAATCAGGCCATGTGGTAAACCGGGCAAGATTCAGTGTCAACGCTGCTAGAAGGGATTGTTTATCAACTGGTTTGGCATATAATGGTTTCAGTAAACCAAAACACAGTAACGCCCACAGAATCGCCGTTTTTTTGCTGTTAATGTTCAGCATTAATACTGGGCGTTATTGCCCGAATTGCCAGGTTATTTTTCCGTAGACGCCACGGTCAATTTCCGTCTGTGTTATTGAAGTTTCCTGAACATATTCCTGATGATGTTCAGCCAACAAATTCTGTCCAACCAATGACAACTCGATCCCTTCGACTGGCCGCCAAGCCAAGCGAATATCCAATGAAACATAGTCACCGATAATATCTTCGCCATTCAAATCAAATGCTGTGTTCTTATCAACATAGCGAAATAACACATCTAAATCGACATCATTTCTCGGAGATAACGTACTCCGTAAAGAAACTCGCTGTTGCGGACTTTCACCTATTTCAAGTTTGGCTTTATCGCTGCTGAAGTCAGTTTTCAATAAACTGTAGTTGACATCCCAACGCCACCAATCCAGCATTTGCCAAACTGCGGCAATTTCAAACCCATAAGTTTTCACTTTGTGGTTATTCGCAAGAAAATAGGGCTGTTCAATATAGGTGCCCTTAAAAACAACTGGCGCTAATTCTACCGATCTCAAATTACTATAGTCATTGTAAAAAGCCGTTAAATCAATCGACAAATTCTCAATAAAGGTGGTTCGGTAGCCTATTTCATAACTGATTACTTCTTCTGCTTCAAAAGCATTATTTGCATTAAACGACAAGGCTACAGGTGGCAAAAAATAGGGTGATACAGGCAAAGTCTGGGGTGGATTAACTAATTGTAATGATTTAGTATTATGCTCTAAGCGTGAAGGCGTTCTTACTGCTCTTGAAACAGCCCCCCATAAACGATGTTGATGGTGTGGCTTCCACATAATTTTGGCTGTAGGTTGTACTTCAAAGCCACTGTAATCGTTATGTTCAAATTTACTTCCCAGGGTTAACCATAAATAATCATCTATCAAGGTTATTTCATCCTGCACAAAAGCACTGAATAACTGATCTTTACGCTTGGCAGGCGAAACACTTGTTACTGCACCCGCCCCAAAATTGTCCATATTTAAACGATATCCAAGCCCCCAGATCACATCATTCCAGTCCAGGAAAGCAAAACGATGTTGAAAATCAAAATCCAGAGTATGCCGGTTCTCTTTTAAAAAGGCGGCATCCCTTTCATAAAAATCGTAAAAAAACTGGAAGGTGTAATCTGAAGTTAGAGAAAAGGTACGTTGATGTCGAAGCAAAAAATTACCTCCATATGAATCAATCGTTTCATCGAAATCTCTTCTATACGGCGGAGTTACCTGAAATTCGGTTGTTGCCTGATGAATATTACTTTGGAAAAAATCACCTTGAATGGTTAATGTATCCTTTAACGACAGTTGCGAATCCATTCTGAAACCTCCCTGAGTTTTATTCCAATTATCGCCCGCATTTTCTCCAGATGTAGAATGAAATTCATCCCGATTAAAACCTTGAAAATATGCACGTGCAGTCGTATTGGAATTAAATTTCCAGCCATATCGAAAAGCGCCAAAACCCTGTTCTTCAGTTCCACCGCCTGCACTCAACAGACCACCCTGAGTATCTTCTGAATGTTTGGTAATAATATTAATAACACCATTAACCGCATTAGCACCCCACAATGTGGCACCTGGGCCTCTAATAACTTCGATACGCTCAACATCTTCCAGCATGACATCCTGATTTTCCCAATAGACTCCGGCAAATGATCGCGTATACAAGCTTCGTCCATCAATCATAACCAGCAGTTTGTTAGCAAACCGACCATTAAAGCCTCTGGCAGTCACAGCCCATTTATTGGCATTGATACGAGCTACATCCAAACCCGGCGCTAATCTTAATGCTTCAGGAATGGAGGTAGCGCCAATTCGTTTAATATCATCTCCGGTAATAACGAAGATTGCGGCTGGGGAATCATTAAGAGATTTTGCTTTTTTAGCAGTGGAAATAACTTCAACATTCAAAAGGTCTTCAACGCTTAAGCTCATTAGCTCATCTGAATCGGCCATTGCATTGTGAGCGTGGCTAAAAAAAACCGCCAGAATGGTTAGAAACTGAATAATGAGTCGATTGTTTCCGTTCATGTCTTAAATTTAGAGAATTAACTATAAATTTAAGACTAGCAGTTTCTATAAAATTGGTAAGACTAATTTTATACGAAAGGAAGTTGGATCTTATTGATTGATATGGAAAATAAGTTCTTGTGTAAACAGCATTAACTTGAATTGTAAAATATTGACTCTTGATCAGTCGATATAAGTCACTGATTATTCAGAAAATGAAATTATTATAGGCAGGCTTGGGTATTCACTCCATTCAAAGTGGGACATTAAGGATCTGACCAATCTCAATCAGATCTGGATCCTTTAATTTATCTCTGTTTGCATTAAATAACATCATATATTTTTCACCAGAGCCATAAATCTTCTTTGCTATTTTATATAATGAGTCCCCCTTTAGCACTACAACGGTCTGCTGCCGTTGCGACTGTTTTTTTTCAATATTTTTGTCACTGTCATCATCCAGTGTTGTTCCACTCACTTCCGCATTAAGCGCCTTAATATAAGGATCATTTTGATCGCCTCGCGCCAAATTTTTACTGGTAGTCACTATATCATTGACAACTTTTTCAGCATATTCAGCTACCTCCGGTTGAATATTCAGTTCTTCTTTTCCCCTTAATTCAGCCATTGCCTGGCGAACAATACCATGAATCTCGTCAATTTTACGCCCTTCCTTAACTCCAGAAGAAATAACCTCGGCCAATTTTTTTTGTTTGTGCTTTTTACTGGTTTTACCGGTGAGAATAACTTCCAGCTGATCGCTTATTTTTTCGGCTAATTCATCAACAGGCTCATCAAGAACAACACCAGGTTCAGGTTCATTATCTGTCACAATAACTTGGGAAGGTTTCATTTTGGTTTTATTAGCCTCGTTACTCAAAGCCTCAATATAAGGATCCGGTGTATCCGCAATAACTGGCAGAGCGGCAAACAGAATCAAAAGTTTGATTAATGTTTTCATGACAAACCTCTTTGGTATCTCTTTAATTTAAGGAATAACCGTTGTTAAACCTAACAACTGCCAATCTTGCATGCCACCACGATACCAAAACAACTTGTTTTCCGGATATCCAATTTTAATAAGAGCCATGATTGCTCTGGTCGACTGTCCGCACCATAAACCATTACAATAAAGCATTAATTCACGGGCATTTTCGAAATTCCATTTACCGTCTTTGCTTTGCTTGCCTCCCAAGAGTTTGAGAATTCGAGCCGTATGTGGATTATCAGTTCCAGCTGTCAAAATAGGAAAAGGGATGTTTACAGAGCCGGGAATAGTGCCTTTTTCGTACCACTGAGGCAATCTGGCATCGACTAAAGCTCCCTTGCCTTTTTTAACTTGATTATCCAGAAAATCCAATAACTCCAACACTCCCACTGTCTGTACGTTATCTGTGAGCTTGATAGGATGGACACAAAACGGCGGACAAGGCCTGGATGTTTTAGCATAGCTGTTACTTAAACGATGTTCAGGATCCTGAATTCTCATGATTCTGACAATCTTGCCATTATGTCTGACATCAAGATAAGGAAGATCAGCAGTAATTTTTATCTTTATTTCGTCTTCAGCTTGAACTATCCATGAGCTAGTTAATATCAATAATGTAATTAATACTGTTTTCATTTTTGTTGCTCCTCTTTAGTCACTTCATCTTCTACAGCATTTTCAACGGCGTCCTGAATTGAATCCTGAACAACTTCATAAATCGCATCATTAAATTCATCAATACTCAGAGGCTGATCTGGTTGTTCATCTACGGATGGTATCACCTTAGTTGAAGCTGTTTCTTTATTCTCATCATCCGCAGCTTGCTGTTGTGAGGCTTCAGCTTGTCTATCCGACTGTTTTTCAGTGTCACTTTGCTGACAACCAGTAAGAACCCAAATCAACGGGATATATAACAATAGTTTTTTGAGGTATTTCATGAATACTGGTCCTCTATTTAATTTATCAATTTATGCCAAAAAGTAATATTAATGTTCAACTTTCTTCATCAGGAATTTTATTGATTTCCGTAACCGTTCAACTGCAATTGCCAAATCGCCAATCTCATCATTAGTAGCTACAACAATAGGATTTTCAATATCGCCCTTACTTAATTTTTCAACATCTTCCGAAAAAGCGATCAACGACCTTGGCATAAGACCTGAAATAAAGTAAGCAACAATAGCCCCCAAAAGCAACAACAATATCATTACCAACATTAATGTAGAACTAAACTTCTCTGATAACTGGAAAACAATATCTTTCGGTGCAGTAAGAAACAGTATTCCCAGCTGACGCTGATTATCGTTAATTTTAACAGCGGCATAACTCATTACTTCATTCGAAATATTCAAATGATTGATAGCGGAGGTACTTTTGATATCAGCCTTCGAAATATTTTTGTCCGAAAAAAAATCAGTCCTGGTATCCAGATTATTTTTTCCACTCCAGGCTTTTTTGGGGTCAGGATGAAAAAGATAATAGCCTTCTGAATCAACTAAAAATGCTTGCATTCCTTTAGGTAACTGAGAAGTAGTTTTTTGTAAAATTCTGTTCATGTCAACATTAAATACTAAAATACCCTGCGGATCATTTAGCTTGTCGAATATCGGAGCGGCATAATGAACTGTTGATTTGAAAGGTTTAACGATTTCGTTATCTTGTCGACTTAGTTCAAGCTCTGACATATACAAATCACCTTTTTGCAACCCGATTGTACGTTTAAAAAAAACCATCTCTCTTTGACTTTTCAACTCCGGGTCAGAAATATTTCTTATTTTTCCATCAATATTGACAAGACGAACAATTTCCATACCACCCGAGTCAACAAAACTGATTTGCAGATATTGCGGTTTATGCTTTAAAAATTTCTTGAAGCTTTGGCGTAAATTATTCAGCATTAATCTTTGTTTAACTGCGCTTCCTGATTGAAGTGCAGAAAAATATAAATTCAGCGCACTGGATTCACTCAGATAAAATAAATCATTATCGACTTGATCCAGGTAACCGTGAATTTCTGCAAGACTATGATTTAACCTAGCCTCTTGGGTTGTTAAACTCCCTTTATTTAATGCCCCACTTCCAAAAAATAATGAAAAAACGCCTAGTATCAAAGTTGGAACCAGTAAAAAAATTAATAAAACCAGAAGCAATTTATCCCTGATTTTTTTTGCTTTCATAAATTAAATTTCCTTTTTTCTTTTTTCAGTAATTCCTTGAGTAATTTATTGATAAATTGCTTAAACGTCCTTTTTTCGATAACAGTATCAAATTGTTCCGCTAAGATCTCGGATAATTCAGGAATATTGTCATAACTTTTAAGATACTTGGTTTCCCATTGAATAACCGCATCTTCCAAAACAAATTTTGCGGCGGGACCAAAATAATTTATCAATTCAGTTAATATTTGTTCAAAAGCATAATCAAGCGTTGGATCACCGCTATCCTCGATAGCCGGTTTAATTTCTACGTGGGTTTGTTTATTGGCATTAAGTGACAAATGCGCCCTGATTTTCGCTGATGCCGCTCGTATCCCCATATGAATCAAACTGAAATTTATTTTCTTATCAGTCAGTAAAAGCGCGATGTGAGAATCATACATTAAGTATGCGGCTAAATATTTGTCTTCAACCGAAAAATAGATTTCATCATGTGCTTTATCAATGGATTGCAAACTAGAAAATACCTGCTCTACCCTTCTTGCTGTCGATAAAATATCCCCTTTTGCCTCCGGAAAAGTGGAAAATATTCCGTTACTTTCATGATAGATGCATGAATGATGAACGCCTTTCAATCGATTCATGTTTTCAAGAACTTTCTCCATCATTTTTTCTAACATCTATCTTGTACTTTTTAGAATAGTAGTATTGCTTTGTTTAATAAGACAGCTGTTTGTAATCAAAGCCATTGGAGTTTATCTTCAATCTGCTGACTCAAAACCTGAATAGACTTCTGTTGTTTTGAAATAATCCCAAGGGATTTTTCCTGCTCTAAAAAAAGCGTCACATTTTCATCGCCAGGCGAACGCAACATAATCCGATGAATGCTTCCTCTATCCAGATCTGCTGTAATATCGGCAGCAATTGCCGTTAAAAACTTCAAAAATTCATTTAACTGCTCATCATCAATGGTTGAATGGAGTAATTCTTCGGAATCAAGCAAAGAAATCCCCCTTACACCTTCAACCTTCGCAATCTCGGCAAGCGCTTTTTTGTCAATCTCCAGACTCCTTTCTTGAGCAGCATCAGAAAATTCCTCCCTACTTTCAAATTTAAGTTTATCCAAAAACTTTCGTACAGAAAATTTCTTTAACTCGGCTTTCTGCGCACTATGGTTAATAAAATCAATTGGCAAACTGACGTCTTCATTTGCAATATCAAGTAGTTTGTATAACAAACCAAGAACTTGCTCCCCTTTTCTAGCATCCACGGCGTATACTTCGGCTTTAATTTCCATTTCATTAAGCCAGTTACGATAGGCTGCGATTGGTAATTCTTTATTAATATCGGTATGTGTTATGCCTAAAATCAAACGTGAACTGCCAATTAGCTTAGAAAAACGCTCAGTATAAAACTTCAAATCCCGAAAAGGATAATTCCGGGTATTATCCAATAACAAAATAATGCCATGCGCACCCTGTGAAAGGATATCCCACATAAAATCAAACCGCTCCTGACCGGGTGTCCCAAATACATTGATCGTGTCACCATTTTCAAGTTGCACAACATCATGATCCATTGCAACGGTAGTGGTTTTTTTTCGTTGTTTGGTCACTAAATCAGAATCAGAAACAACTGCATCCGTTAATGCTGCATCTCTTCCGGTCAAAGAATTAACGGCTGTTGTTTTTCCGGAACCTACTGGACCTGTAATAATAATTTTATAATTCATAACAATGACTTTATTTCTACGTCATAGAGCAAAACAACTTATCATATTTATGCGACATATGCTGTAAGCTATTACTGTCAAAACAGCTTTTCTTTATGTAATGCCAGCCATTGAATTGCAATGATAGGGATTGCAGATTCAATTTTCCCTTTTTCAATCATTTGATAGGCTTGTTCAAATTTTACTGATAAAACCCTGATATCTTCATGCTCTGCTTTCAATCCATGAATACCTCCAACATTAGTGGCATCAACCAAACCACAAAAAAGTGATATTTGTTCAGCAGAACCACCCGGAGTAGTATAAAACTCATTGATTTTAAACAATTTTCTTATTTTACAATTTGCCTCTTCCTCAGCTTCTCTTAATGCAACATTTTCTGCCGTTTCCCCGGGTTCAATGGCCCCAGCAACAATTTCTATTAACCAGGCACGCTCAACCTGTTCTAAAGCTCCCATCCGAAACTGCTCAATCAGAACAACTTCGTCTCTATCCGGATCGTATAAAAGTACAGCAACGCATTTGCCACGATGAAACAATTCTCTTGTGAGCACAGGGCTCCAGCCACCTTCAAATAGAGTATGTCTCAGACGGATTCTTTCCATACTAAAAAAACCCTGGTAGACAGATTCTCTACTGATTATTTCTATTTTTTTTTTCATAAATTATTTACATAGCTGATCTTATAAATAACCCCAGCATAATCATCTGAAACCAAAAGACTGCCATCAGGCAATTCCAGAATATCAACTGGACGCCCAATGACTTGATCATTTTTATCTAGCCAGCCTTCGGCAAAAACAGTCTCAGAAATAACTTTTCCTTGTTTAAACTTCAGTAAAGCAATTCTATATCCATGAGGTTTTGAACGATTCCAGGAGCCATGCTGGGCAACAAATAATTGCTGCTGATAAAGTTTGGGGAACTGCTTGCCACGATAAAAATGCATGCCAAGAGGTGCCAAATGTGCTTTGAACTTCCATTCCGGTCCCACAAACTGCTGACATTTCTTCAATTTGCCAAATTCAGGATCGGCGATTTCACTGCCATGACAATAGGGATAACCAAAATGCTGGCCCTTTTGTGTCCATTTATTTAGCTCATCCGGAGGCACATCATCGCCTAAATTATCCCGGCCATTTTCACTAAAATACAAATAATGTGTTTTTGGCTGCCAATCAAAACCGACGGTATTTCGAATACCGCGGGCTAAAATTTCCATCTTTTTGCCGTCAGGAGTTAGCCGCACCAGAGAAGTAAAGATTTTTGCATCGGGTTCGCAAATATTACAAGGCGCCCCAATGGCTGTATAAAGACGATTATCAGGTCCAAATTTAAGGTATTTCCAGCCATGATGCGTTTTATCAGGAAATTGATCATAAACGACAACAGGTGCTGGAGGATTTTTTAAATTTTGCTCAATATTGTCAAAACGGATGATGCGGTTAATTTCCGCGACGAACAAGCTGCCGTTTCGGTATGCAACGCCATTCGGAGAAAACAGGCCGGTTGCAATCAAATAACGCTGATCGGCTTTACCATCCCCGTCTACATCCTGTAACGCATAGACATCTCCCTTTTTTCTTGTGCCAACAAAAACCGTCCCCATTGTTCCTAAAGTCATGCTTCTGGCATCAGGAACATCATCAGCAAAAATACTAATCACAAATCCTTTCGGTAATTTAATTTTATTCTGTATTGATTGTGCTTGGACTGCTTTTAATGACGTGAAAATTAATAAAATAAACAAGCCAGACAGCTTTAGAAAATCATTGAATCGTTTTACATTGAGCATAATAATACCTCATTGATAAATACTCTAAACCTCCGTACCATTGAAATCAGAGATTCAAGTCACCATAATACAGATAATACTTTTTAGGGAGAAATAATCAATGCTTAGAATTTTACTTTTTCTGGCAACAAACTTTGCCATTATGGTTGTGATCGCCATCGTTTTTAATATTCTTGGGTTAAGCGGCATCCTTGATGAGCAAGGTGTAAACCTGAACCTGAATGCGCTACTGGTCATGTCGGCAGTCATTGGTATGAGCGGCTCTTTCATCTCGCTGCTAATGTCTAAATGGATGGCAAAACGCTCGATGGGCGTACAAATCATCGAGCGTCCCAGCAATCAAACCGAACAATGGCTGCTTAATACCGTATCCCGTCTAGCCAAACAAGCTGGAATAGGCATGCCTGAAGTTGGAATCTTCAACATGCCGGATCCCAATGCCTTTGCAACCGGCATGAACCGCAATAATGCGCTGGTTGCTGTTAGCACGGGTCTTTTACAGGCCATGGGCGAAGATGAAGTTGAAGCAGTTATAGGCCATGAGATTAGTCACGTTGCCAATGGCGACATGATTACCTTGAGTTTGATGCAGGGTGTGGTTAACACCTTTGTTTACTTTTTTGCCTCAATAATCGGCTACATTGTCGACCGGGTATTACTGAAAAACGAAGAAGGTTTAGGAATTGGCTATTACATCACCCAGATGATTGCTCAGATTGCCTTGTCATTCCTGGCCACCATGCTGGTTATGTGGTTTTCCCGTTATCGTGAGTTCAAGGCCGACAAAGGCGGTGCTGAACTGGCTGGCCGCCAAAAAATGATAAATGCCCTGAAAGCTCTGCAAAGAGGACAACCGGAAGATTTACCAGGTGAATTTGCCGCCTTTGGTATTAATGGTGGATTACGCGGCTTATTTAGCAGCCACCCGCCTATTGAAGAGCGTATCGCGGCATTGCAAAGCCAACGCTAACCTGATAATTGTTTCTTCTGATACAAACTTATTCGAGCACACAGGGATGTTTCGCTCAGAAGTTCTCTCAACAATGTCCAAAAATTACTTCATCAGATTCCCATTAAAACTGACAGCAGATCAATATTTACGCGTTTATCAAGGCTCTGCCAAACGTATTTCTGTTTTAGCAGAAAATTCACAACGAATTGAATTTCCAGCACAAAATATTCGTCAATTTCTAGCCCATGATGGCATCAAAGGCTTGTTTGAAATGGAATTAACTTGCAATAACAAGTTTGTCGCTATCAAGAAAATTAGTCAGTAACATCCAGTTGGATATTTTTTGTTCCATTGAGAATCAAAAAATGCTTACCTTTGGCTCTGGAAATCAGTGTTACTCCGGATTGTTGCGCCATTTGTAACCCCATTTGCGTAGCACCTGATCGCGAAAGCAAAACCGGAATACCCATCTGCGTAACTTTGATCACCATTTCCGATGTTAACCTGCCCGTTGTATAAAAAATTTTGTCTGCACCTGAAATGTCATTAAGCCACATATAACCAGCAATAGCATCAGCGGCATTATGACGGCCGACATCCTCGACAAAAAAATCAATTTGACTGCCGCTACACAAAGCACAACCATGTACGGCACCTGCTTTCTTATAGACTTCATTATGTTTTTTAAGTGAATCCAATAAAGCGTATATAGTAGACTGTCTGATGGATATTTCCGGTATCTGAATTTTCTGTAATTTTTCCATCAACCGCCCAAAAACAGTTCCTTGTCCGCACCCTGTTGTAACTGTTCTTTGTTTGAGCTGCTCAGAAAAATCTGAATGTGCCTCATGAGTCACTACGGCAATAGCCTCGGTTTCCCAATCCACCTGTACCACTTTAATGGCAGCAATATCTTCAACAAAACCCTGATTTTTCAAATACCCCAAAGTCAATAGTTCTGGATGGGCTCCAACGGTCATCAGGGTTACGATTTCCTGCTTATCGACATAAATGGTCAATGCTCTTTCACCGACCAATTCAATATTTCTTTGATTTCCCTGCTCATCTATAGCAATAATTGGCTTTGAATAACTTAGACCAGCATCTGATAAAACAGGTTGTCGTCGTTTGTCAGTCATTTTCATTCTGCTGCAAAACTTGTAATTCTTCTAACGTATTGATATTGGCAAAAATTTCTGGATTATCACTAAAATCTACGTTAATGGTTTGATGCGAGCCTAACCACTTATCAATTTTTCGTTCGCCTGATGCCAAAAATTGCTCCAGACTCGCTGTTAAATCTGCTGACAAGGCAAGGAAAACTGGATGCAAGCGCGTGCCGTCAAAAGCTACCGAAATATCGGCCTGGGCATTTTCCCTCATCGATAATAGTCTTTCTAAATGTGACGATTTAATTAATGGAGAATCGCATGGCATTACAAGTAAAACTTCTGTTTCACATGCTTTCAAGGCAGTTAAAACACCGGCCAGAGGCCCATCAAAGGTATTAGTTTGATCCATAATAACTGAATGGCCAAACCGTTGATATAAATCAAGGTTGCGGTTGGCATTAATAAAAACTTGCTTGACCAGAGGTTCAATGGCCGAAATGGCATACTGTATTAAAGGTTTCTCTCGAAACTCAACCAGGCCTTTGTCCTGACCTTTCATTCGTCTTGCTAATCCGCCAGCGAGAATCACGCCGGTCACTTTTGTTTGCTGATTCATAGTGCTAAGCTAAAGGTCATTTATTTCAATGTAAATCCACATGATTTATCGACTGATTATACTCGCAATCGTGATTTTTCTCGTTAGCTGCACAAATCAAATACCAATGGAAGCCGCCCGATATTATCAGGCACAAACCAGCAAACCTTATGATGATGTGCTTCAAGAACTTGAAATTGCAATCAGCGAACATAATTTCAGAATCACTGGCCACAGCCGCGTCGGGAAAGTAATTCGAAAACGTGGAGCCAAGAACTTTCCAGAATATGATACCATCCAATTTTGTAATTTGACGCATGCCCGAGAAATGCTGGAGATGTCTCCACATACCATTCGACACATGCCCTGTAATGTTGTGACATATCAATATGATGGTAAAACCATTGTAAAAATTCGACTATTACCAAACGATCCTAACAACCCCAAACTCGATCAGTTTTACGATAAAATGAATAAGAAATTACAAGCGATCGTGGATTTTGCTGTTGAAGAATGAAGTTACGATGGATCTTGCCGAAAAACCAGCCAGTTATCAGGATATCATTAATTTGCCAGAAAACATGGTAGGGGAAATTATTAATGGACATCTAGAAACGCGCCCTAGGCCTGCACCAAAACATGCTCTTGCAGCTTCTTCCCTTGGCGATGAACTGGTATCACCTTTTCAAAAGAGAAGAGATGGACCTGGTGGCTGGTGGATACTCGATGAACCGGAATGTCACTTGGATGGCCACATTTTAGTACCCGATATTGCCGGGTGGCGTAAACAAAAGCTGCCTTCATTACCGAAAACTGCTTGGTTTGAAATAGCACCCGACTGGGTTTGTAAAATTCTTTCGCCTGGAACAATGCGTTTGGATAGAATCGTTAAAATGCCAATTTATGCCAAATTAGATGTCAGATATCTGTGGCTTATTGACCCTGACCTGAAAACATTGGAGGCTTACGCTTTGCAAGCATCTAATTGGTCATTAATTGCAACTTTTGCAGATAATGACGAAATTTCTATCGCTCCTTTTACCGAGCATTCTTTTTCACTTTCTGTTTTATGGGAATAAACACCAATGAAAATAACTCGTTTTTTGTCTTATGGACTATTGATTAGCATTCTATCCAGCTGCTCGACCATTCAAATATCAAAAACTGAAAAAGCACCTGATACCCAGACTGTCACTTATATTAATGAGTATCCTACCCAGGAGCGTGTCGAATATGTTCTAAACTGTATTGCCAAACATGGCGGCCTAACGTTCATTAATAAATATGCTTGCAGCTGCAAAATTGACAAAGTTGCTGAAAAACTAACTTATAAGGAATATGAGGAAGCCAGAACTTTCACTTTTATGCGTAGCACCCCTGGCGAGAAAGGCGGCGTCTTTCGGGATCCGTCACAAGCTAAAGATTTAAGAACCCGCCTGAAAGAAGCTGAGCAACGCGCAGAAAGATTATGTTTTGTAAAATAATCTCTTAGAACCTGAAAAGCATACCCTTTCATAGTTTTGACCTGAAAGGGTATGCTTTCTAAGCGGCAGTGGCTATACTTGATGTTTCAATTAGCCGCTTAATCCGTGTATGGTTTTCATCGGAGATTTCTAAAAAAACAAGACCAATTTGACAAGTATTCTTGGTAATACGCCTTGAAAAAATCACATGGCAACGAGCAACCACTATATTTTCCTGATTTGATGATTTCGAAAGATTAATCTGCAAATCAAGCTCCAGAGGTCTGCCATTATGGATAAAACTTCCCCGCGGTGTAATTAAATTCCTTTCCGCAGTACTACATTGTATAGTCAACCCCTCAGTAGAAACTTCCAAACCAATCACTTTTAGGCGAATGCCTGCATCACTGGTAACAATAGCCGGAAATTGCATAGCAAGCTTTGGGTAAAATTTCTTTCTCATTTTTGCCTCCGATTAAAAGTCCCTTTTTAAAAAATAGACCAAAAATTTTTTTTTACCAACAAACCAGTTGTTTAAAGCTGCAACTTAGGAACACGCATGAAATAAGTTGAACAACTGGCTTGTGTTTTTTCCGTCTTCTACGTTGTATAAATTGTTACATAACTGGCTATGTGTCTAATTTCTATGCCTTGAATACGAAAAAAATACGGGGTCAGTTGCCCAACTTATTCCGCGCGCATTCCTTTAGAAAAAACACTTCAAATAATTCGCTCTCCCTTTGCTAGCTTTGGTAAATTGCCATCTAACCCCATTGCCATACGCATAATTTTGTTTTTTGCAGGCTTAATCCTCTCTGCTAATCCTAAACCTAGATTGCGCAAAAACTTCACCGGCAAAATTTGATTACTAAATACCCGATAAAAAGCATCCATGACAGTCATCATTTTCAAATTTTCAAACCGGCGCATTTTCTCATAATGTTTGAGTACATTTGAATCGCCAATATCCCGGCCCTGCTTGTCAGCTTCCAGCAAAACCTGAGCTAGTGCTGCAGCATCCAGTAAGCCAATATTTACCCCTTGTCCTGCAAGCGGGTTTATCATATGCGCCGCATCTCCAACCAATGCAACTCCTGGTTTTACATATTCCTGGGCATGTTGTCGTTTCAAAGGAAAACTGGCTATCCCAATAATCGATTTTATTTCACCCAAACAATCTGGAAATGTTTGCTTAAGTTCTGACTTCAACCGTTCTTTGTCCAACTTTTTTAATCGCCTGACTTCATCAGGAGTGTTGTACCAAACAATTGAGCCATAATTACCCGTTAAAGGTAAAAAAGCCTGCGGCCCTGATGGAACAAAACGTTGCCAGGTAATATCTTGCTGCGGGTAATCTGTTTCAACATAAATAACCAGTGCTTGCTGTTGATAATCCCAGCTTGTTACCCCCAAACCTACGGATTGACGAACTTTAGACTGTCCTCCATCAGCTGCAACTAAAACTTTAGTAGACAATATCTGCCCGTCTGCTAATTCAAGTTCACTCGATTGCCCCGAATACTCAATTTTTTTAATAGTAGCAGGGCAACGCAATTCAACATTCGAAAAATTTTGTAACCGCTCTAATAAAGCTAGCTGTGTAACTCTATTTTCTACAATATAACCTAATTCGGCCTGTTGAATATCGGTACTGGAAAATTCAGTATCTCCTGCTGTCTCCCAGACACGCATGCGGCGGAAAGGGCAAAACCTGCGACTGACGATTCCTTCCCAGGCTCCCACTGCTTGTAAAATATTTTTTGAAGCAATACTCAATGCCGACACTCGCAGATCATGGGGCTGTTCAGTAGAAAATGGTTCGGGCATTTGCTGCTCAATAACAGCAACCTTTAGTCCGCTATCTCCTAAACCACATGCAACGGCTGCACCTACCATGCCGCCCCCAACAATAACAACATCATAATTTTGTTTCATAGCCCATCATGGAATTAATAAATTTCCCAATACTATAGGCTTCTCAATGTTATTGTTCAAAGGAAAGTTATTGTTATTTTTACAAACCAAAAAATTAACTGATGGTAATAACTAATTGAAATCACGGGGCATCCATAAAAAACTCTGTATTAACACTTCCTGCCAGAAAAAATCGAATGTTTTTATTTTCAACACCATACTAAACACTAAACTCTTGCAAAATAATTATGCGCACACAATTAAATCATCCTTGCATTAACCAAAGCATCGAAATGTCTCGGACGAAATCTTGCTTTATTTCGTTAATTTTTTCTATAATGGCCCGGCTCTTTGGGAGAAAAGTTATATATATTCGGATTTAAAAAATCACCATAGAGTCATTATGGCGATTCATTTTTAATGCCTTGCCAGTGAAACATATACTTATGCTGAGGTTTTACGGTTAAATCGACGACATTATTCAAATGCATTTATTTTTTTTAAGAAAAATGCTGTATGTGAAGTCAGTAACAAAGTAATTTGCAAAAATGATACTGACAATTCAGGATAACCTTTCCTAATCACAAGTAATCAAAATCAAAACCCGGCAATACAACTAGGTTGGTGAAATTATGTCTAGACAAACATACGAAATGCCAAAAAAACAAGGGCTCTATGACCCTGAAAACGAAAAAGACAGCTGTGGCGTTGGATTTATCGCCCATATCAAAGGTATACGTTCTCATAAAATAGTACAGGATGCGGGCATAGCTTTAGAGGCCATGACCCACAGGGGGGCTTGTGGCTGCGAAGCTAATACTGGTGATGGCGCTGGTATTATGACAGCTCTGCCTCTGGACTTTCTAAACCGGGTTGCTAAATCCGAGTTTGGTGCGAATTTACCTGAACCGGGTCAATTTGCTGCAGGTTTAATTTTTCTCCCGCAAGACCAAAAGCAGCGTAAACAGTGCAAAACTATTGTTGAAAAATTTATCTCCAAACAGAACCAACGTCTGATTGGCTGGCGCAAGGTTCCAGTAGACCCGGACGGTGCTGATATTGGACCTTCCGCCCGCGCTACTGAACCCTTTATAGAACAATTATTTATTGCCGCTGCCGATGGATTTGAAGGAGATGCCTTTGAAAGACAACTGTATTTAATCCGCAAACAAGCTTCAAAAGAGATTAGAAATAATTCATCTTTGCAGCAAAGCAAAATGTTTTACGTCTGCAGCTTGTCCAGCAAAGTTATCATTTATAAAGGGCAACTCATGCCCGAACAGGTATTCAAATATTATCCTGATCTAAGCGAAGCTGATTTCACCTCGCACCTGGCAATGGTGCACTCGCGCTTTAGTACCAACACCTTCCCTTCCTGGGATCGTGCCCAGCCCAATCGGTTTATGAGCCACAACGGCGAAATCAATACCTTAAGGGGCAATAAAAACTGGATGCGAGCACGCGAAGGCGTTGCTCAAAGTGATCTTTTTCGCGATGATTTAGCAAAAATTTTTCCCGTCGTTGAACCTGACTGTTCCGATTCTGGAACATTTGACAATGTTCTGGAGTTTTTGTTGATGACTGGTCGTACACTTCAGGAAGCAGTCATGATGATGGTTCCCGAAGCATGGCAAAACCACGAAACCATGCCCGAAAGCAAACGCACATTTTATGAATACAATTCAACCTTGATGGAGCCTTGGGACGGCCCTGCATCAATCGTATTTACTGACGGAAAATATATCGGAGCCGTTCTTGATCGAAATGGCCTGCGCCCCAGCCGTTACTATCTGACCCATGACGACCTTGTCATTATGGCCTCTGAAGTTGGCGTGGTTAATGTTGACCCTGAAAATATCAAATATAAAGGCCGCCTACAACCTGGTCGCATGTTTCTTGTTGATTTTGAACAAGGACGCCTAATCCCTGATGAAGAACTTAAAAGTGATTTCTCAACCCGTCGCCCTTATGCTGATTGGTTAAAAAACCAGCGTATCCACCTGAACGAGTTACAACCTAACAAAGAGCCTCACGGGTTTAACCCCGAAACATTGCTGCCACGTATGCAGGCATTCGGTTTCACAACTGAAACCATGCAATTTATGTTGCTGCCGATGATTCGAGAAAAACGCGATCCATTAGGTTCAATGGGGAATGATTCAGCCCTTGCTTGTTTATCTGACCAGCCCCGGATGTTGTATGATTACTTTAAACAGTTATTTGCCCAAGTAACTAACCCTTCGATAGACTCGATTCGTGAAGAAATCATTATGTCGCTCGAATGTTATATCGGGCCAGAAGGTAATGTGGTAACAACCACTGAGGATCATTGTCACCGCCTGTTAATTGAACACCCAATCTTGTCCAATGAACAACTAGCCGCAATCAAACACATGGATCATCGCGGCTGGAAAACTCAGGCAATTGATATCACCTGGCCAAAATCCGAAGGTAATAGCGGTTTACTTAATGCTTTAGACAGAATTTGTGATGAAACCGAACAAGCTATCGAGAGCGGCTTCCAGTTGGTTATTCTTTCTGATCGCAGTATGGACGCAGAACGGGTTGCATTGCCGACCCTTCTAGCTACCGGGGCTGTTCATCACCATCTTGTCAGAAAATTCAAACGCACCAGAATTGGCATTGTACTGGAAACCGGTGAAGCCCGTGAAGTGCATCATCACTGCCTGCTCATTGGTTATGGTGCTGATGCTATCAATCCATACATGGCCTTTGAAGCTTTGTGGCAGGCACGAAGAGAAGGTTTGCTCCCCGAGAGCTTACAAGATGATTTTGAAGTAGTTGCCACTTATCGCAAAGCTGTTGCCAAAGGCATGCTGAAAGTCATGGCAAAAATGGGCATATCAACCTTACAAAGCTACAAAGGCGCACAGATTTTTGAGGCCATTGGCCTGCGAGATGAAGTTATAGATCGCTGTTTTGCCGGTACCGCCAGCCGCATCCAGGGCGTTGATTTTGACGTACTGGCAACTGAATGTATTCGCCGTCATGATATTGGCTACCCTGAAGATATCAATGATGCCCAGGACAGCCTTCCCAATCAAGGGGAATTTCATTGGCGCGCCAAAGGTGAACGCCACATGTGGGATCCAAGCGCTATTGCTAATATTCAAATAGCGACGCGCACCAATAATTACGGGACGTATAAACAATTTGCGGATCACATGAACAATGACGCTAAAACGCGTTGTTCAATCAAAGGCTTGTTAACCTTCAAAACTGACAGACAGAGCATTCCGCTAGAGGAAGTCGAGCCTGCCGCAGAAATTGTTAAACGCTTTTGTACCGGCGCCATGAGCTTTGGTTCCATTTCTGCTGAAGCTCATGAATCGCTGGCCATTGCCATGAATCGCCTTGGTGGAAAAAGCAACACCGGTGAAGGCGGCGAAGACCCCGAACGGTTTACACCAATGTCCAATGGTGACAGTAAACGCTCTGCTATCAAACAAATTGCATCCGGTCGTTTTGGTGTTACCAGCTGGTATCTAACCAATGCTGATGAATTACAAATAAAAATTTCCCAAGGTGCGAAACCTGGAGAAGGCGGTGAATTACCAGGCTCTAAAGTTGACAGTTATATCGCTCGTTTACGCCATTCTACGCCGGGTGTCGGTTTAATCAGCCCACCGCCTCATCATGACATTTATTCCATTGAAGATCTGGCCCAGCTAATTTATGACCTAAAAAACTCCAATCCAGATGCTCGAATCAGCGTTAAATTAGTTTCCGAAGTTGGCGTTGGAACTGTTGCCAGTGGCGTTGCAAAAGCCCATGCCGACCACATCCTGATTTCAGGTGATGGCGGCGGTACAGGCGCATCACCATTAACCAGTATCAAACATGCTGGTTTACCTTGGGAGTTAGGTATTGCGGAAACCCACCAAACACTGGTTATGAATGACCTTCGTTCTCGCGTCACACTACAAACCGATGGCGGTTTGAAAACAGGTCGTGATGTAGTCATTGCTGCACTGCTGGGCGCCGAAGAGTTCGGTTTTAGCACCGCACCGCTAATAACACTTGGCTGCATCATGATGCGTAAATGTCATCTGAATACTTGCCCGGTTGGTATCGCCACTCAAGACAAGGATTTACGAAAAAAATTCATGGGCGACCCGGAGTATGTCGTTAACTATTTGATCATGGTTGCTGAAGAAGCACGTGAAATCATGGCCGAATTAGGATTTCGCACTATCAATGAAATGGTTGGCCATGCCGAAGTTCTTGAAACCAACGCTGCAATCCAGCATTGGAAAGCTGATGGCTTAGATTTGACTTCGTTACTGACACCAGCTCCAAAACCACACGCACAAGTCGAAGTCTATAAAACTATCGAACAAGATCATGGCCTTGATCAGGTTATTGACAGACAGCTGGTCGAAAAAGCTAAAGACGCTTTGGAAAATGGCAACAAGGTCAAATTTGAAATGCCTATTATCAATACTGACCGTGCAGTTGGCACCATTTTAAGTCACACACTGGTTAAAAAATGGGGCGGTCAAATGCTCCCTGACGATACCATTCATATAAAGTTTAATGGTTCAGCTGGCCAGAGTTTCGGTGCATTTTTATCTCGCGGCATTACCATGGAGATAGAAGGCGATGCCAATGATTATGTTGGCAAAGGTTTGTCAGGTGGAAAAATTCTGGTTTATCCTCCGAAACAAAGCACTTTTAAGTCCGAGGACAATATTATCGTTGGCAACGTAGTGCTTTATGGAGCGACCTCAGGATTAGCCTTTTTTCGTGGGCGTGCCGCAGAACGTTTTTGTGTCCGCAATTCCGGCGCACATACCGTTATTGAAGGGGTTGGCGATCATGCCTGTGAGTACATGACCGGAGGCCGCGTTGTCATTCTGGGACCCACTGGCAGAAACTTTGCCGCAGGAATGAGTGGCGGTATCGCCTATATCTGGGATGTCAACAATGAATTTTCACGAAACTGCAATCCCGGGATGGTCGAACTGGAAGAGCTCGAACACGAGCATGATATTGATGAGTTAAATGGATTAATTAATCTGCATTTCAACTACACTGGTTCGCTTGTTGCAAAAAACATCCTCGACAACTGGGAAGCAAATATAAAACACTTTGTTAAAGTTATGCCTATAGATTATAAACGAGTTCTTGCTGAACGAGCACTACATGATGAAGAACAGGAAGCTCCTTTACATGGAGTGATGACAGATGGGTAAACCAACAGGATTTAAAGAGTATCCTCGCGAACCGGTCCCCTATCGGGATCCTATGTTGCGTTTAGGAGATTTTTTTGAGATCTATACTGATCCTCTAGAAAAACATCTACGTACTCAGGGTGCCCGCTGTATGGATTGTGGCGTGCCATTTTGTCAATCCGAAACTGGCTGCCCCGTCGATAATCTGATTCCAGAGTGGAATGATTTGGTTTATAACGGACGCTGGAAAGATGCATTAAAGCGATTGCATAAAACCAATAATTTCCCTGAATTTACTGGACGTGTGTGTCCGGCACCTTGCGAGGGTTCTTGCGTATTGGGCTTAACCGAACCACAAGTAACCATCAAAAATATTGAAAATGCCATCATTGATCGTGGTTTTGAAGAAGGCTGGGTTAAACCATCAAAGCCTGTAGCTGAAACTGGCAAGTCCGTTGCTGTTATTGGATCTGGCCCTGCTGGCATCGCTGCCGCACAACAATTACGAAGAGCAGGCCACAAAGTAACCGTTTATGAACGGGCCGATCGAATTGGTGGTTTATTGATGTATGGTATTCCCAATATGAAGCTTGACAAAGAAATCGTCGAGCGTCGTATTGACCAGTTACGCGAAGAAGGCGTTCAGTTTTATACCAATACCCATATTGGAATACAAGAGGAATTTCCTGAAGGCCATATCAATCGTATTATGGCCGATGCCAATCATCAGATAACCTATATCGACCCTAAAGATCTGATGCAACAGCATGATGCAATATTATGGGCAACAGGCGCAACAAAGCCGCGCGACTTGGACATTCCAGGGCGAAATCTTAAAGGCATCTATTTTGCCATGGATTTTTTGACTCGTAACACCAAAAGTCTGCTTGATAGCAAATTAAAAGATGATCAGTACATTAATGCCAAAGATAAAAATGTCATTGTTATCGGGGGTGGAGATACCGGAAATGACTGTATTGGCACCTCATTAAGACATGGCTGCAGAAGTGTAGTCAATTTTGAACTACTCCCGAAACCACCAAAGCAACGCGCCAAAGATAACCCCTGGCCGCAATGGCCTAAAATTTTTCGGGTTGACTACGGTCACGAAGAAACCATTGCTCGGGATGGCCATGACCCAAGAGAATTCTGCATTCTTACCAAAGAATTTATTGATGACGGCAATGGTAATCTAGCTGGAGTCCGTACCGTTAATATTGAATGGATAAAAGATGATAATGGACAATTTAAAATGCAGGAAATTGAAGGATCCGAAAAAGAATGGAAAGCTGATTTGATTACTTTAGCTCTTGGTTTTCTTGGTCCCGAACAAACAGCAACCGATCTATTGGGCTTGGAATATGACCCGCGCAGCAATATCAGAGCCGAATATGGAAAATATTCTACTAATATCGAAGGCGTATTCGCTGCCGGTGACTGTCGTCGGGGTCAGTCTCTGGTAGTCTGGGCAATCAACGAAGGTCGCGGCGCCGCTGATGCAATTGATCAATACCTCATGAATGAGGCCTAGCTTCTCCAGATCCACTACACTTTAATGGCAAAACAACTGCCAGGTTATTTTTTGACCGGGCAGTTGTCATAACCCACTTCAATTTTTGGAAGAACGTCTAAACTTTATCTTAAACAGTGTTTAGCCCATTTTTGTTATTTTCGGTAACCCGAACGCCAGCCGAATGACCAAATATCTTCAGATTTTCCTTGCGTCGTAAGCAATATCTTCTAACACGCTGCGGTAGCCAATGTAATACGCCAAGTTTAGTGTTTATCTTTCATTTCTTGAATATAAATTGTCGCCCCAATAACAGCCGCAGGCGGAACAATAATATTAAGTAACGGCATCGTTAATGCGGCAACAGTAATCCCACCAAAGCCCAATGCTCCAAAACGCATTGAACGAGCTAACTGCCTCTGTTCATAAAATAGTAATCCTTCATTTTCCAACGGATAAGCCATATATTCCAACGCTATAGCCCAGGCACCAAAAAGCGCCCATAAAATTGGAGCAATAAAATTTACTCCGGGAATAACCGAGATAAATACCAGAGGTAAAGCCCTCAGTCCCAGATATCCCAGACGTCTGAATTCAGACCATACAACCTTCGGCCACTGCTGCTCCTGAATCTTAACAGATTTTCCAGTCAGTAAAGACAATGTATGGGCAGATAACTTACTGTAAAAAGGTGCTGCCATCAAATTGGCTAATAAAGTGAAACTAAAGAAAACAATCAGAAAAAAACTGATAAAAAACACTGGCCAAAGAATCCAGTTCAGCCATTGTAGCCATTCTGGGATAAGCTGCTCAATTACACCTGAAATATAATAATACCCTAGGGCAAATCCAGCGGAATACAAAATCAAGTTAATAAAAATTGGAATCAACAGAAATTTACGTAGTCCTGGCCGCGATAAATACTTGATCCCTTGGAAAAAATAATTGGCAGCCAAAACTGGATTACTGGCTTTTTTGACATTAAGATGTAGACTATTCATATATCTTGTTTTTATTCTTTACTTTGTTAACTTCCAAAACTTTTAAATTTTATCGTTCTATTGCATAACCGGATTCTATCAAATTTAACCACATTTATTTTTTTTGAAAAGGTGATCCAGTTCACACAAAACCGAATCCATGACTTCTGTTGCATCATTATCTTCTAGTTGATTTAATTGAAAAGTATGATTGCTAATTCTTTTTCCTCTTTGTGATTTCTATCACGATGAAAAAAATTAGCACAAATCTGTCAGCCTTTTTTATCAAACACCCAAATCCAATACTCATTTGATGCCACATTAGACAAAACCATTTTTCATAAAAATCAAAAGCCAGAGAACAAAATTCATGGTATTAAATCTAAGTATTGAAATTTTTGTGCTTTCAGGTTTGTTATTGGATAGCCATGTATACTTAGTTTTTCAATTTCAAAAAAGATACAAAGAAGCAATATATAGTGTATAGTATATAAATATTCTTAGTAGTCTATTGCATGGTATCCATGCCTTTCCAAAGGTTCATCTTGTTTTATCCTGTAAATATCCAGTAAGAGTATTCATTATTAGTTTTAAATTTTCATATAGTAAGAGGTTATTTACATGGTAACAGGCACAATAAAATGGTTTAACGAAAGCAAAGGTTTTGGTTTTATTTCTCCGGATGACGGTAGCGCTGACGTTTTTGTCCATTTTTCTGCAATATCGGGCGATGGATTCCGCACACTAACTGAAGGACAAAAGGTTAGTTATTCCTTGGAAAACGGCCCAAAAGGACCACAAGCCAATCAAGTCTCACCTGTTTAAAAGCATTTTGATTGCGCAAAAATATTAGTTTTTGCCCTTTTCAATATTAAACAGCGAAAACTTTTAACCTGGGTTATTGCAACTCAGGTTAAGCATTTATAAATGGGTGACCCCATTATCACCCCATTACAAGAGATAATTTTTTGAAAAAGATTTTTGTTGGAAATTTACCTGACAATGCAACCGAACAGCTCGTGACTGACATATTTACAGAATTTGGTACTGTACGCTCCATCCACTTGGTACAGGATATTTTTTCTGGAAAATGCAAGGGTTTCGGCTTTATAGAAATGGAAGGCCATGAAGCAAGAGCGGCTATCGCTGCTTGCGATGGAAAAATGTATGAAGGCAAACCACTCAAAGTCAGGTTTGATGACGGACAATCCAAAGGAAAAGGAAAAGGCAAACGACGCAGATAACTTAATTTGATGTAATCTGCTTACTTATACATACCCGCCCAACAAAAAATGTGATAATTGATTTCTACAATGAGTAGTCTGCTTAATTAAACATTTATCGATTTTTCCTTAACTGGGGGGATTCCTCACCCAGTTCCTGTCTCCCCATTCCACGATATATCTTCTCAGAAATGGGCTTTCCCTATTTGCTTTATCAATCGTGATATTTCCGATTGAACCTTTAGCAAATATATCGTACAAACAAGAAACAGAATTTGATATTAGATAACCAATGCATCCAACTAAGGAACGAGCATGAAATAACTTGAACAACTGACTTGTCTTTTTATCCGTCTTCTGCGTTGTTAAAAATAGTTACATAGCTGGCTATGCGTCTATTTCTACGCCTTGAATACAAATAAAAATACTGCACCAGTTGCCCAACTTATACTTCGCATCCTTGACCGCGCGAAGTATAGTCCGTACTCGCTCCTAATATCGAATTTATTTTGCCTTCAGCGGGACATTATTATGAAACTCAATCTCTACCAATATTCTTTGATCGCTGGCTTATTAACTCTAATTGGCTGTGCCGAATCACAACAACCAGAACACTATGGCAATGAACAAAATATGGCAATTGCCACTTTTGCTGGCGGTTGTTTCTGGTGCACTGAAGCTGATTTTGAGAAGGTTCCCGGCGTTCACAAAGTTATTTCTGGATATACTGGCGGCGATATTGAGCATCCTTCTTATGAACAGGTCGCATTAGGAAATACTGGCCATGTTGAAGCAGTTCAGGTATATTTCGACCCCCAGGCCGTTTCTTATAAACAGCTGCTTGATGCCTTTTGGCGTCAAATTAACCCTACTGATAATGGTGGCCAATTTGTTGATCGCGGCAATCAGTATCGTAGCGTCATTTTTTATCACAACGAAAAACAACGAAAACTGGCAGAAAAATCCAGGCAGACGTTACAGCAATCTGGACGTTATGAAAAACCGGTTGTCACTGAAATCGTTCCATTCAAAATATTTTATCCAGCAGAAGAATATCATCAAGACTATTACAAAAAAAATCCTGTTCGATACAAGTACTATCGTTTCCGTTCAGGACGCGATCAATATTTAGAAAAAATCTGGGGTGACGATTTAAAACTTTCCTTCAAATCTGATACCCCCTATAAAAAACCGCCTGAGGAACAACTGCGGCAACAGCTAACGCCTTTACAATATCGCGTCACTCAAAAGAATGGAACCGAAGCGCCTTTTAAAAATACTTATTGGGATGAAAAAAGACCCGGGATTTATGTGGATGTTGTTTCGGGCGAGCCTTTGTTCTCATCAAAAGATAAATTTAAATCGGGAACTGGCTGGCCGAGTTTTACCCGCCCTTTAAAACCAGAACATATCGTTAAAAAAACTGATTATCTTTTGCTTTACCCCCGCACTGAAATACGCAGTAAATATGCTAATTCTCACTTGGGGCATTTATTTGAGGACGGACCCCAACCAACTGGCTTGCGGTATTGCATCAACTCGGCCTCATTACGCTTCATCCCTGCTGAAGAACTAATTGCCAATGGTTATGACGAATTCATCAAGGAATTTGAGGCTGAACTGGCAAAATGAAAGAATTCGTTATCTATACCTCGACACTCCTCATATCATATTTCCTTAATTTCTCTACTAAAGTAGTGCGACGCATTTTTAAACGCTTCGCTGCATGCGCAACGACCCCGTTACTCTCATCCAGTGCAAGCTGAATAAAGTTTCGTTCCATCTCACTTAAATATTCTTTCAGATCCAGACCCTCTGGGGGAATCTCAGTAATTTCTGAATGATTTTTAATTTCTTGCACTGATAAATTCACATTAACGGGTACATCACTGGCTATTGGTCTGGAAGTGGGAAGACTCAAATCAAAGCTCATATCCTCTGGTACTGTATATTTTTGATATTTTTCCGGTAAATCTGATTTTTCGACAAGACTATTCGGCTTCACAATGGTTAACCGCTCAATCAAATTTGCTAATTCCCTGACATTTCCCGGCCAGTCATGCTGCATTAATAACTTGATCACTTCGGGCGTAAGACTGACCGATCCGCGTTTTTCCTTCTCCATCCTGACAATCAAGTCTCTGACAAGAATGGGAATATCCTCTACCCGCTCTCTTAAAGCAGGAATCTCGATTGGAAAAACATTCAAACGGTAAAACAAATCCTCACGAAATCGTTTTTGTTTTATTTCTTCTTCCAGATTACGGTGGGTTGCCGCAATAATACGCACATCACATTGAACAGTTTTGTTACTGCCTACACGCTCAAAACACCGTTCTTGAAGTACCCTCAATATCTTAACCTGCATTGGCATTGGCATATCGCCGATTTCATCCAGAAACAGCGTTCCACCTTCTGCTAATTCAAATCGGCCTTGCCGGGTTGTTAAAGCGCCAGTAAAGGCACCTTTTTCATGACCAAACAATTCACTTTCCAAAAGTTCGGCAGGAATAGCGCCACAATTAACCGGAACGAAGGGTTTGGCTTTTCGATCTGAGGCATTGTGTAAAGATCGCGCAACAACTTCCTTACCGGTCCCTGACTCTCCTAATATCAAAACTGTTGCTGCTGAGTTTGCAACCTGATCAATCAACTTTCTAACATAAATAATTGCTGGGCTTTTCCCTTCAAGCCGCGGCCCTGGTGACATTCTTCTTTGATAAACTCGCCTGTCAATACCTGTTCTATTATTACCGTTTCGTAACAAAGTGGTCGGTAAATTATCAAGAAGTCTTTTTAAATCCGAAAAAGTTGCCGGCCAACTTAAAACATGACTTACTTTTTGCCGAATCGAAGAGGATATTTGCGATTGCGAATTATTGCCGGTTAATAATATTACCGGGATAGTTTTTGCCTTTTCCTGAATGTTTGAAATTAAAGAAGCTTGTTTTTCACCACCATCACCAACGATAATGGCCATAACATCATCTAAATCATTAATTAAATCTTCAATTAAGGAAGGATTGGCTACTTTAACCTGATATTCTAAAAATTCCAGAATCCGGGAAAATTCATTGGATCTTGATTGATTTTCATCGATACACAGAATACGTGGCAGAGCCATCCTTTAAAACCCACTTATTGTTTGTTAGAGAACTCTTTTAAGTAAAGCATCGAATCCCAGGTCTGTCAAAATACTGCCCCTTTATATTTTTCATTAGCCAGTAATTTCACAAATCATTTTTTTTACCTGCCAAAATAATGGCAATATTTTTTTCTTCAATACTTGACAAATTTTCCCCAGTAGAGAGACTATAGACATCATATTAAATTAAGGAAATTACTTTTTTGGATAATATTTCTTTGGATATCCTGTTTGGGGTATTAGTATTTTTGCTGCTGCTTTCTGCTTTTTTTTCAGGGTCAGAAACAGCATTAATGACACTCAACCGCTATCGGCTACAATATCTGGTAAAAAAGAAGCACAAAGGCGCCATGAGAGCTTCCAAGCTTTTACAGCGGCCAGATCGATTACTGGGGTTAATTTTACTCGGTAATAATTTCGTCAATATCCTCGCATCCTCTTTAACCACAGTGATCGCAATGCGTATCGCTGGCGATGCTGGAATCGCTATTGGTGCCGGGATTTTAACCCTAGTGGTCCTTATTTTTTCTGAGGTAGCACCTAAAACTTTGGCGGCCATCAAACCAGAGCTATTAGCTTTCCCTGCTGCCTGGATCTATACGCCACTGTTAAAAATCTTTTATCCGATAGTCTGGATTGTCAATTTTTTCGCTAACCTATTACTGCGAATGATTGGCATCAATGCCGCCAAACATAAGCAGGAAACGTTAGGAACTGAAGAATTGCGCAGTGTTGTCAGTGAAGCGGGCTCCCTACTTCCTCCTCGATATCAGAACATGTTGCTGGGTATTCTTGATTTAGAAACAGCAACATCTGAAGATATTATGACACCAAGAAGCGAAATTGTTGGTATTGACCTGGAAGATCCGATTGAGGAAATTATCAAAACCATCAAGAAAAGCCCTCATACTCGTCTTCCTGCTTACAAAAAAACTATTGACAGAGTTATTGGTTTTCTTCATGTCCGGGTATTACTTTCCTTGTGTGATGAACCCAACGTTACCAAAGAAACTCTAATTAAGAGTTTGACCAAACCCACATTCATTCCGGAAAGTATGCCTTTACACATTCAAATTCAAAATTTTAAAACCGAAAAAGTACGTATCGGCCTTATCGTTGATGAATATGGGGATGTTCAGGGCTTGATCACTCTGGATGACTTATTGCAAGGCATCATCGGCAAGATCGTCTCGGAAGATACGGGAATTAAACAACAAAGCGATGGCAGTTTTATTGTTGATGGCAGTATGACAGTTAGAGAGTTTAATCGGGTTACCAATTTTTCTTTACCCACAGAAGGCCCGAAAACTATTAATGGTTTGATTATCGAATTTATGGAAACTATTCCACAGGCTGGCACCAGTCTGGTTTTGCATGGTTACCCTGTTGAAATTCTGACTCGTGACAAAAAAACCATAAAACTGGTCAAATTTCACCCTAAAAAAGACTGATTCGGATTCATTTCCCAATAAAAACTCATCAGTATTATTAGGAAACTTTCGGATTATGGATAACCTGATCATGTCTGCACCAAATGAAAAATTGAACCGCTAAACACACCTTAACCTGACAGCCCCCCTAGCAATAAGCAATCCATGATTGCTATTTTCAGCAAAACCTTGATCAGCTTCTAATCCTTTTCTTAAATTTATTAGTAATCTTGTATTTTTGTCTATACTTAAAGCCGAGACTCGATGAATTCAACGAAATAATGGCAAAATTTACTGTTATCTTTAAAGATAGAACTATTCAATCCGCTATTTTTGATCAAAAAACGGTTCACATAGGAAGTGATACCAGTAATGACATCATCATTGATAGCTTGGCGATTGCCCCTGCTCATGCGGCTGTATGCTTCAATGAAGAAGAAACTATCATCAAACAACTCAATGATGATTTCCCGATCAGTATTAACAATAACGCAAGCAAAGAGTGCAAATTAAATAATAATGATGAAATCCTGATTGGCAAACATAAAATTATTTATAACACCAACGAGTCCATAGTTAATCCTGCACCTAGCGAAGACGCTAATAACTTTGCTTCGGAACAGCATTTGCCTGAAGCAAATTTACAAATTATGGAAGGTAAACACATTGGTCGCTTAATTCCTTTAAAAAAATCAATGACTCGCATTGGTCATAGTGGCAATGGTGTTGTTGTCATTGCCAAACGGACTGATGGGTACTATATTTCTTCATTAGAAAGCAATGAATCTTTAACTATTAATGATAAATTGCTGAAAGATGAGTCCATCAAATTAAATGCTAATGACATGGTTGTTATTGATGAAACTCCCATGCAATTTTTCCTGGGTTAAGTGATGTCTACTGAAAACGAAAAGCGACAATTCCATCGAATTTTCTACAACGCCAAAGCAAGTCTTGTAGCCGATAACAAAAGCTGGGATTGTGAAGTAATCGACCTTTGCCTGAATGGCTGTCTATTGCAGTTCCCTACAACCTGGCAGCAAGATTCAGATGATATTTGCACATTAAGGCTGACTCTTTCTGAAGATACTGAAATTACTATGGACTTAAAACCGGCGCATGCTGAAGGCAATAACGTTGGATTCAAATGTGAACAAATCGATATTGACAGCATTTCTCAACTCCGCCGTATGGTTGAGCTTAATTTAGGCAATAGTGAAATTTTGGAAAGAGATTTGTCATCACTAGTTATTCTATCCAATAACTAACAGTCCATTTTCACTATAAGAACTTTCGTTTCATCCTATCCGATGCGGTTCTAGCTGAATAGTCTCAATACGTTTGCCGAGCATAATGATTTTGCCGTTGTAACGATCTTCCCCGGTCGCGGTAAATTCAAACAAAAACGATCTCCAGATTCTAATCTGGCCAGTTTCATCGCGCTTTAACCACAGTGCGTTCAAGGCCACATATTCATCAAGCAATTGAATATCCATTCTTCGGCAATATATTTTTACTGCATTTAGTGCAATTTCTCTAGCCTGTTGAGAATTTGACCAATACAGAAAAAAAACTGATTAGTAAAATAATAATAATAATTTCTGGGTAGGTAAAAGTCACTCGTTATACTCCACGCGTTCAAATTCCCATTATCAATCGTTGCCCATTTGTTTTAAAATAGCGACTGAATATGGATATTTTTTTTATTTATCTTATCAAGGCATTAATTTTGCCGCCGGCCATCCTGCTAATTGTAGCCATCATTAGCTTATTGCGTCACTTTAGAAATAATAATCACGGCGTTGGGTTAGCAATTATTTGTTTAATTGGATTATACCTGTTAAGTCTACCCGCTGTTTCTGTAATGCTCGCATCGTCACAACAAATCTATCCTGCTTTATCCAAAGCTCAAATCAAAAATACTGATGCTCAAGCAATTGTTGTTTTAGGCGGAGGAACGCGCCCTCCTGCACCGGAATATGATAACCGTACTGTCCTCCATGAGAGGGTTTTAGTTCGTCTGCGCTATGCAGTAAGAATAGCCAGACTGACCAATCTTCCCCTGTTAGTCAGTGGTGGAAAAGTATTTGAAAGGAAATATCCATCTGAAGCAGAATTAATGCAAGAAGCGCTTGTTCAGGATTTCCAATATAAAGCGAACTGGCTGGAAGAAAAAAGTCGAAATACCGCTGAAAACGCCCGATTTAGCTATCAAATACTCGGCAAAGAAAATATCAGGAAAATACTGTTGGTCACCCACGCTCTCCATATGCCCCGTGCTGCTCAACAATTCAGACGGGTTGGATTTAATGTCATGCCCGCACCCACTGGCTTCATAACCCCTGAAAACAGATCTGTTTTCAGTTATATTCCTTCAGCATCGGCGCTTGAAGTTAGCTCTATGGCATTACATGAATTGCTCGGAAAATTATGGTATAAGCTTAGATATTAAGTTTGTCCTTAACTTGCTTTTCGATGCATACCGCAAAGATTTTTCTGCAATTTCATTTTTGCCATCCATTCATTAAAAGCATCGACGGCAAGCGGTTTGGAAAAATAATACCCTTGCGCAATATCGCAACCGTATCCTTTAAGCCTGTTTAAAATTTCCTGATTCTCAACACCTTCTGCAGTTACATGCAAGCCGAGATTATGAGCCAAATTAATGGTTGCTTTAACAATAATGGCATCATTATCACTGTTTTGAATATCTTCAACAAAAGATTTGTCAATTTTCAATTCGGATAATGGCATTTTCTTCAAATAAGCCAAGGATGAATAGCCTGTACCAAAATCATCTACTGCTAATTCGAAACCCATTTCATTAAGTCTATTAATCACAATCAATGCCCTTTCGGGATCTGTCATGATTGAACTTTCAGTAATCTCAAGAATAATCCATTCAGGCTTCACTCCAGACGATGCCGTAACACCGGCAATAATATCAGGAAGGTTAGGATCCAATAAATCCTTGGCTGATAGATTTACTGAAATCTTGATTTCTAATCCCTTTCTATGCCATTCAGCACAGTGCTGGAAAGCCCTTTTCAGCACCCATAATGTCAATGTTTTAATGGTTCGAGTTCGTTCCGCCATCGGAATAAATTCATCCGGTGAAATAAAACCATGCTTTGGATGATTCCAGCGAACCAGTGCTTCGGCACCAAATAACTCACAACTCTGAATATCTATTTTAGGCTGATAATAGAGCTCCAATTGATCCCGATCAATGGCGTTACGCAATTCACTCATTAAAGTCAGTCGCATCGGGCTATGTTTGTCGAAAGATGATTCATAAACCGAATAACCATTATTGGAGCTTCTCGCCATATACAAGGCAACGCCCGCTCGTTGAACCAGCGAATCAACATCTTCACCATGTTTGGGAAAATGCACAATTCCAACATTGGAATGCACTGCAAATTGCAATCGCTCTACTATAAACGCCTGCTCCATGGCCTTTTGTATGGCCTGAGCAAGATATTGTGCTTCCATTAAATCATCATCAATATCTGTCAACAAAATACCAAATACATTGCCATCAATTCTGGCTACACTGTCCGGATCTAAAACCACGCTCTGAAGACGTGTCGCAATTTGCTTTAAAATCAAATCACTGCTGGTTCGGCCCAAGGTATCGTAAACTTCCTTAAAATTCTCTATTTCAATCAACAATATGGATAATTTAATGTCTTGCTGATTGGTTGAAGTGATGGCCTGACCAACCCGATCATAAAACAAGGCTCTGTTAGGTAAATCTGTGAGTGGATCATGGGTCGTGACATAACTCGCCTGGCGAGTCATTTCGTCTGCTCTTTGGCGCAATTCCTGGGTTTGATCATAAATCATTGCACCCGCTTCATACGCAATGATTGAGCTGGAATATTGCCCCCACAAGGCAAAAACGAAAGGAACACCGTTAAGAATCCACAACGCCATATTGGTTTTTTGGGCTTTTACTATCCCCTCAAGGGATACTTCGCCGACCAAGTAAAAGCTGACCATGCAGCTTGCGACAATGATTGCAGCAATTGCAATCAAAACACCTTGATAGGCGGTCTTTGATACGCTGCTCTTTAGAACCCGAACGTTATCGCTTAATAGCGCAGTTGCCATCGTAAAAATCATAAATCATCTCCTTGCTTATGATTCTAGAAGCAAATGCCGATTTTACAAGCCGGGTTCCAAGTCATTTTTGATGTCCTTCACATTTTCCAAACCAACCGAGATACGAACCAGGCCATCGGTGATACCCGCTTTAAGCCGTTCCTGTTCTGACAATCGGCTATGTGTTGTAGTTGCGGGATGAGTAATGGTGGTTTTTACATCACCCAAATTTGCAGTTATGGATAATAGCCGGGTCTTGTCAATTAATTGCCAGGCTTGTTGCCTGCCTCCAGTCAACTCAAAGCTAATTACCCCACCAAAACCTGTTTGCTGTTGTTTTGCCAACTCATGCTGGGCATGTGATGAAAGTCCTGGGTAATGGACTTTAGCAACACTTGCCTTATCCTCCAACCACTGCGCTAATGCCATGGCATTTTCGCAATGGGCCTTCATTCTGATGGCCAGAGTTTCCAGACCCGATAAAAACACCCAGGCGTTAAAAGGACTCATGGTTGCGCCACCGGTGCGTAAAAAAGGATAAATTTGTTTTTCTATCAATTCATCACTGGCGACCACTGCCCCACCCACACATCGGCCATGGCCATCAATATATTTAGTGGTGGAATGAACTACGATATCAGCGCCAAGCTGTAAGGGTTTTTGCAATGCTGGCGTGCAAAAGACATTATCAACGATCAAAAGACAATCATGCTTGTGTGCAATATCAGCCAATTCCCGGATATCAGCAATTTCAATCAACGGGTTGGATGGCGTTTCCAAAAACAAAAACCGGGTATTTGGGTTTATTGCCGCTTCCCAGGCTGACGAATCAGTTAAATCGACAAAATCAGTGGTCACGCCAAACTTGGCAAAGAAGTTTTGAAATAACAACACAGTATTGCCGAAAACACTGCGTGATGAAACCACATGATCACCCGCTTTTAACAACCCCATGCATAACGCCATAATAGCCGCCATTCCGGAGGAAAAAGCCAGACATCGTTCCCCCGCCTCCATTGCCGCCAATCTTTCCTGAAAAGCTGAAACTGTTGGATTGGTGAAACGAGAATAAATATTTCCCGCCGATTCTCCGGAAAACCTTAGCGCCGCCTGTTCTGCACTATCAAAAACATAGCTGGATGTTGCAAAAATGGGTATGCTGTGTTCATCTTCCCTAGTCCTATGATGCCCGGACCGAACGGCTTGTGTTTCAATAGCGTATTGATTCCAATCTATATTTTTTTTATCCATCAGGCGGAATTGCTCATTTCAATAATAAAATTTTCAGCATTTCTTGCTGCTTGCGCATCGTCATTACGTAACGCTTCTATTCTTTCCAAGTAGGCATTATTAACATCACCGGTACAATATTCATTGCTGAAACATGAGGTATCAAAGCCTTTGATTTCAGGATTACCTTTTCTTACCGCATCAATTAAATCGTCCAGATCCTGATATATCATTCGGTCCGCTCCCATTTCCTGACAAATTTCCTGTTCTGTCCGATTATGCGCAATTAGTTCATGTGCGGCAGGCATATCAATTCCGTAAACATTTGGAAAACGGACAGGAGGAGCGGCTGATGCAAAATAAACTTTTTTTGCCCCTGCATCTCGCGCCATCTGAATAATTTGTTGAGAAGTTGTACCACGAACCACTGAATCATCAACCAGCAGGACATTTTTACCATTAAATTCCAGACCAATCGGATTTAATTTTTGTCGGACTGATTTTTTTCGCATTTGCTGACCAGGCATGATAAAAGTTCTACCTATGTAACGATTCTTGATAAATCCTTCCCGAAATTTTACGCCGAGATCATTAGCCATTTGTAATGCCGAAGTTCTGCTGGTATCTGGAATGGGAATAACCACATCGATATCATGATCAGGCCAGGTTCTGTGAATTTTTTCAGCCAGTTTCTCGCCCATCCGCAGTCTTGCCTTATAAACAGAAATATTGTCTAAAATGGAATCTGGACGAGCAAAGTAAACAAATTCAAAAATACAAGGGGTTTTCTCTATATTTTCAGCACACTGTCGAGTATGTAATTGTCCAGACGCCTCAATAAATACCGCTTCACCTGGTTCAATATCTCTGATTACATCAAATCCCAGGACATCCAAAGCGACACTTTCTGATGCAATCATGAATTCACTGCCTTGGTCGGTTTCCCGTTTACCAAAAACTGCGGGGCGGATGCCATGGGGATCTCTGAAACCCAGAATACCAAAACCTGCAATCATCACGACTGCAGCATAGGCGCCTCGACATCGTCGATGAACTGCAGCAACAGCCTTGAATACATCATCAACAGACAATCGCAACTTTCTTAATTGCTGAAGTTCATGAGCAAAGATATTTAATAAAACCTCAGAGTCTGAATCAGTATTAATATGTCTTTGATCATCCACAAACAACTGTTTTTTTAGCTCTTCTGCATTAGTCAAATTGCCATTATGCGCAAGTGTCAACCCAAATGGAGAATTGACATAAAACGGCTGCGCTTCAGCAGAACTTGTACAGCCAGCAGTTGGATAGCGAACATGGCCAATACCCATCGTGCCTTTAAGGCGTAACATTTCACTACTGGTAAAAACATCACGGGTTAAACCGTTATCTTTACGCAAATGCAAACGATTGCCTTGACAAGTGACAATTCCGGCCGCATCCTGGCCTCGGTGCTGCAATACTGTCAGAGCATCATACAGATCCTGATTAACATTTTGATGGGCAACAATCCCGGCGATTCCACACATTTTCTATAAGACCACAGTTATTGATAATTTAAATATCCAGCCATACTCGACGGCACCTGATCACGCAACCATATAGCAAGCGATTGAAAAGGCGGAATTAATTTTGATTTTTTCCACCAAGTATCTTCAGGTAACGGCGTCAATCCAGCCAGCATAACCAGCACGGCAACTACAACCATACCTCTGGCTATACCAAAAAGCATGCCAGCAAAACGATCTGTTCCTGTCAAACCGGTTTTTTTTACCAGCGCACTTAATAGATAACTGATTATGCCGCCCAAAATCAGAGTAACAAAAAAAAGTATCGCAAATGCTACTGCAATTCTGGCTGAGGAGGAAAAACCGATGACCGGCTCAAGGAATACAGAAAATTTACGACTGAAACTCAAACCGATCCAGATTGCAATAATCCAGGTAAACAAAGAAAAAGCCTCGCGGATTAACCCTCGAAACAATCCGATAATCAGGGAAATAAAAATTAATCCTAATATTGCGTAATCAATCCAGATCATTATTCAGCCACTAAAATGGGTTGCAATTGAAATTGTTTTTCTAATTGCTCTTTGGTCACTTCAGCGCGTTTTTTGTCCAGTTCAGGACCAATTCTAAGACGAAATAATTTCCCGTTTTTCTTCGTGTCAACGGAATCCAAAAATGTTGAAAAACCCTTTTTACGCAATTTCTCCTGCAAAAGCAATGCATTTTCACGCTCTGCAAAGCTGCCCACTTGAATAATCCATCGCACCAGTCCAGACGCTAAAGGTTCGGGCTCATCCTCTTGTTGCTCAACATATAACGGTGGCGCATCAGGCAAAGTCAAAACCTGTTCAACTGAATCTGGTATTTTTTCAGCAGTTTCAACAAAAGTTTCTGTGGGTGGCTCTGGAATTTTCAGTTCATTGATAAACTTTCCTTCATCCTGAACAGGATCATCAAATAACATGGGTATAAAAATAGCAGCTAAAGCTGTGATTACGACAGCTCCAATTAAACGCTGTTTTAATTCCTGATCCATATCACCCTCTATTCAATTTCAGAAACAATGTATTTTTCAGATTATTCAACAATATTATAAATGTTAAGAATAATATGAACGACTACATCCAAATTAAGCCATCTCTTTGGAAAAAGCATTGAAATAAGCAGAAACCAAAAAAAATGACCCGAAAATCAAAACCAGATCGCCTTGCCTGGCATTGGTCAGGGCCGTATTAAATGTTTCGGTAAAATCAGAAAAACCGTAAGCCAGGTTTTTTACTTTCTGCTCTTTCAAAACCTCGGCTATAACCGATTGTTCCGCTATTCTCGTATGATCTAAAGGCGCAATATACCAGTTTAAAACATAAGGTTTCATGATCTGCACAACACCGCCAATATCTTTATCTTTCATCATTGCAAAAATAGCATGAATTCGTTGTTTTGGAAAATACGTTTCCAAACCAGCCGCTAACATCCGTACCGCTTGTGGATTATGCCCTACATCCAGCAGTACTGGAATTTCACCATCAATTAATTGAAATCGGCCCGTTAAATGAGCATTCGTTAAACCTTGAATAAAATTTGAAGTCTCTATCGGCAGTTTTTTCTGTAACAATTCTACTGCCATCATCGCTGTAGAGGCATTTCGATATTGCTGTTCTCCAATTAAAGCGGGCCTGGGTAAGTCGTCAAAAATGATTTGACCATTTAGTATCCATTGCCAACTTTCTGGTGTTTTTTGATAACTGAATTCCTTACCAACCGCATAAACCTTTGCTTGAATTTTCAACGCACTCTTTATTAAAGACGCTGGTGGTTCTGGATCACCAATGACGGCGGGAACCCCAGCTCGAAAAATTCCTGATTTTTCTTGGCCTATCGCCTCCCGGGTTTCTCCAAGCCAATCAGTATGATCAATACAGATAGTTGTGACGATAGCGACATCGGCATCTATGATATTTACAGCATCCAATCGCCCCCCCAAACCTACTTCGAGAAGCTGAATATCAAGATTTGAGCGCCAAAATATATCCAGGGCAGCCAATGTCCCAAATTCAAAATAACTCAGAGAAATGTCATCTCTGGCAGCTTCGATTCGTTCAAATGCCTCGCAAATCGCCTGATCTGAAACGGGTTTCCCGGCAACTTTAATTCTTTCGTTGTATTTGAGAATATGTGGTGAAGTATAAGTACCAACGCGGAATCCAGCAGCTCGATAAATTGATTCCAAAAATGCTATACATGAACCTTTGCCATTAGTACCACCGACAATAATCGTTACGGGTTTACGTTGCTCAGGGTTCAATGCCTGGTAAACACGAGCCACCCGTCCCAAACCCAAATCAATAGGTTTTGCATGCAAGTTTTCCTGCCAGCTTAACCAATCTTCAAGAGCATCAAAATGCATGGAGACGAGTGACAGTTATTACTCTTCTTGATGAGTTTCTTGATCCGATGACACCTGCTCTTCTTGTTCAGGTGCATTTTCGCTATCAACTAGGTTTTTGTTCTGCCGCCTTGCCATTAACATTGATAAAATACTGGCAACCGTTTTTCGCATTTCACGCCGATCTACGATCATGTCAATAGCGCCATGCTCCAACAAAAATTCACTACGTTGAAACCCTTCAGGCAAAGTTTCCCTCACTGTCTGCTCAATGACTCTGGGACCGGCAAAGCCAATTAATGCATTCGGTTCAGCAATATTGATATCTCCCAACATTGCCAAACTCGCAGAAACACCGCCCATAGTTGGATCGGTCATAAAAGAAATAAAAGGCAAGCCAGCATCTGATAACCGGGTTAGCGCGGCACTGGTTTTTGCCATTTGGAACAGAGAAAACAAAGATTCCTGCATTCTGGCCCCGCCACTGGCTGTAAACGTAATAAACGGGGCGCCGATTTCCAAACTCCGATTAATCCCTCGAACGAATCTTTCACCGACAACAGAGCCCATGGAACCGCCCATATAGCTGAATTCGAAAGCTGCGGCAACAATATCCCGGCCAACCAATTTACCTTGCATCACTACTAAAGCATCGGTCTCTTTGGTTTTTTTCTGGGCCTGACTAATACGATCTTTGTATTTTTTACTGTCTTTGAATCGCAAAGGGTCACTCGGTTTCAGCCCCTTGCCAATTTCTTCCTGACCATCCTCATCCAAGAAAATTTGTAAACGGGTACGGGCGGAAATTCGCATGTGGTGGTCGCATTTTGGACACACATTGAAATTTCTTTCTAATTCAGTGTTGTATAAAATCGCGCTACAACTCGGACATTTATTCCACAAGCCTTCAGGTACAGTACCTTTATTCGAAGCATCTGTACGAATTTTTGCCGGAACTAGTTTTTCATACCAACTCATCGTTGTATTGTCTCCAACTCAGATTCTAAAATTGAACATGGTCGTTCAAAAAACTGGCTTTTAATCAAAACCGAAAATTTACAAAAAATATTTGCTGCCGTTAAGGAACGTGCATGGAATAAATTCGAGACAACTGGCATAGGATTTTTGTTTGTCTTCAAGGCGTAGTAACGGACGCAAAGTAAACTATGTAACTGTTGCCACAACACACAAGACGGACAAAAAAACCAAGCAAGTTGATGAAGTTATTTCGTACACATTCCTAACTATCCATAGCCTGACGCATACTACTTAATAAATCAACAATTCCCTGCTTTGCTTTTTCCAGATCATCAGGACTTGATTCAATTTTGCTAATCAAAGCGCTGCCCACTACAACGGCATCGGCAATTCGTGCAATTGATCTTGCCGTTTGCGAATCTTTAACACCAAACCCTACGCCTATTGGCAACTTTGTATATTTTTTTATTTGCTGTATTTTTTTCTCTACTTCATCTAAATCCAGGTGTCCTGCTCCAGTAACCCCTTTCAAAGAAACATAGTAAAGATAACCACTTCCAGCTGCATCCATTTTCTTGATGCGCTCATTACTACTGTTAGGCGCCAAAAGAAATACAGGATCAATTTCACGCGCTTTTAACAAAACAACATATTCTTCCGCTTCTTCAGGCGGGATATCAACAGTCAGCACACCATCAACCCCTGCAGTTTTGGCCGCTTCAGCAAAGTTTTCATACCCCATAGCCTCAACAGGATTCAAGTATCCCATCAATACTATTGGCGTATCTTGATCTTGTTTTCGAAAATCCGACACTAATGTCAATACCTTACGCAAACTCATTCCCTTCGCGAGCGCCCGCTCACTGGCCCGCTGAATAACCGGCCCATCTGCCATTGGATCTGAGAAAGGCACACCTAACTCAATAATATCCGCACCTGCCGCGACCATTGCATGCATCATCGGTACACTAAATTCTGGTTTTGGATCACCTGCTGTAATAAATGGAATGAGTAGTTTCCGCCCCGCACTGGATGCGCTAACAAATTTTGCAGCTATTCGACTCATATTTTAATCCCCTCTCGCTGCGCCATGGTATGCATGTCTTTGTCACCACGCCCTGAAAGATTAACAATGATAATTTGCTCTTTATCCATGTTTGGCGCCAATTTCATGGTGTAAGCCATTGCATGACTGGATTCAAGAGCAGGAATAATCCCTTCCATCTGAGTCAAAGCATGAAACCCCTGCAAAGCTTCATCATCCGTGATATTAACATATTCAGCCCGCCCAATATCCTTCAGCCATGCATGCTCAGGACCAACACCAGGATAATCCAGACCCGCTGATATGGAATGCGTTTCTATAATTTCCCCGTCATCATCTTCCATTAAATATGTACGATTCCCATGCAACACACCGGGACGACCGGCACATAACGGCGCTGAATGTCGTCCTGTTGCTATACCATCACCGGCCGCTTCAACACCAAACATCTTGACGCCGACATCATCAATAAAAGGGTGAAACAGACCAATCGCATTTGAACCTCCGCCAACACAAGCAACCAGCGCATCAGGCATACGCCCCGTTTGCACCTTGCATTGATGTTTAGCCTCGCGGCCAATAATGGTTTGAAAATCCCGAACCATGGCTGGATATGGATGCGGTCCTGCAACTGTGCCTATAATATAAAAAGTATCATCAACATTGGTCACCCAGTCTCTAAGCGCTTCATTCAAAGCATCTTTCAGTGTTTTTGAACCTGACTCAACGGCCACCACTTTAGCACCCAGCAATTTCATCCGGTAGACATTAAGCGCCTGCCGCTCAACATCAACAGCCCCCATATAAACCACGCATTCCAATCCTAGTCTTGCTGCCACGGTGGCCGTTGCGACACCATGTTGACCTGCGCCGGTTTCAGCAATAATCCGGGTTTTTCCCATTCGCTTGGCCAACAGTGCCTGACCAATCGTGTTATTAACCTTATGAGCTCCGGTATGGTTGAGATCTTCACGCTTTAAATATATTTGTGCTCCGCCCAGCTCCCTGCTCCACCTTTTCGCATAATAAAGTGGTGAAGGCCTTCCAACATAATGTTGCAAATCAGCATCAAGCTCGGCAATAAACTCAGGATCTTTCATAAACCGCTGATAAGCCTGATTTAATTCCTGAATAGGTAACATTAATGTTTCTGCCACAAACATGCCGCCGTAAGGACCAAAATGTCCTCTTTCATCAGGCATATGATATTTTTCTGTCATCTTAATTTACTTTTGTCGCCTTGATAAACTTGCTCAATAAACTGTTTCATTTTACCTGCATCTTTAATGCCTTTTTCAATTTCTACACCACTACTAACATCCAATGCGTAAGGTTTAGCTATTTTCACTGCTGTACTGGCGTTTTCAGGACCCAGACCACCCGCTAAAATCAGTGGGAAATCACTGTTTTCAGGTAACAAATCCCAATTAAATTGATGCCCAGTTCCACCTTTGGCATCAGGATGGTACGCATCTACCAATATAGCCGAAGCATCATCATAAGCAGCTGCATAATCAACAAGATTCAAATTTGGGCGCATTTGAACGGCTTTTATATAGGGTTTGTTATATGCACGACACTGTTCAGGTGGCTCATCGCCATGAAATTGAAGTATATCGATGGGAATTTGATCCAAAATCGTTCTGATTTGTTTCTCTGTTTCATTAACGAACAAAGCTACAATGGATACGAAAGCGGGCAATTTTCGGATAATACCGCGTGCCTGAGTAATACTAATATTTCTGGGGCTGGGCGAATAAAAAACCAGGCCAATGGCATCAACACCTAAGGCCGCAGCAGAAATTGCATCTTCGGCCTGGGTAAATCCACAAATTTTAATGCGAGTTCGCATGGTAAGTCATGCCAAAAAAGCCGTATAAAAACGTGCAAGAATACCATATTTTGGCAACTTTGGTATCAGCTCAATATGAAAAAAACCAGCCAAATCACCAAACCGCACAGTCACGGAAGCATCATCCCCCGAATCATGAAATACAACATTGCTGCCATTAAACCTGAGGCGGGAACAGTTACCACCCAGGCAGTAATAATTTTATAAAACATTGATCGTTTTACGAGATTACTTTTTACTACTTTGCGCAATTTTTTTCGCTCGGATTTGGTTAATCCTGACTGCTTGCCTTGCTTTTTAATTTCCTTGACAATTCTGGCTTTTTCCTCAACTGTGGCCCTCTCAAACTCGGCAATTAACGTGTCTATATGATCCTTTCCCTGCCCTTGGTGATGACTTCTAATATCTTCAAGCATGGAGGCATAATTGGTCTTTAGATATTCCCGTAAAAACCCTACCCCAAATACGCCGCCAACTGCGATATGCGTCGAACTGACAGGCAACCCAAGCTGTGAAGCTATAATCACGGTAATCGCAGCCGCCATCGCAATACAAAATGCCCGCATTTGATCCAATTCGGTAATCTCGGAACCGACTGAACGAATCAACCGAGGGCCATACAAAGCTAACCCCAAGGCAATGCCTAATGCGCCAATCATCATCACCCATAAGGGAATTGATGCTTTACTGACAATGCCACCGCTGGTAATTGCATCGTTGATGGCAGCCAAAGGTCCCACTGCATTCGCGACATCATTCGCACCATGAGCAAAACTCAACATTGCAGCAGCAAATATTAACGGAAGATTGAACAATCGATTGACACTCGCTTTTTCATTGGGCAAGCCATCTGCTGATTTTGCAACCACGGGACGCAATAACCAATAAATAATCAAGGCAATCACCAGACCAATTCCCAAGGCCGTAAATAAATCAGTTTTCCAGATTTTTTTCAGCCCTTTCAGAATCAGATAAGAACTACAGGCCCAAGTCATCAAGATCACTAAAACCGGGAGCATTTTTTTGGTAGCCGCAATTAAATCCGACTGATAAGTGATGGTTCGTTTAATCAGATAAAGAAATGCTGCAGCAATACCACCACCCATGACTGGTGAAATTATCCAGCTGGCGGCAATTTTGCCCATCGTCCCCCAGTTCGCTATATCAAAACCGCCTGCTGCAATTCCAGCACCCAACACTCCGCCTACTGTAGAATGCGTTGTAGAAACCGGTGCGCCAACCGATGTTGCAATATTTAACCAAATTGCACCTGCGAGTAATGCCGCCAACATCAACCAAATGAAAGTATCGCTATTAGGAATCAAACCCGGGTCGATTATGCTTTTTTTGATAGTGCTGACAACTTCCCCACCGGCAATAAGCGCTCCGGAAGCCTCAAAAATCGCTGCGAGAATAATTGCCCCACCCATTGTTAGAGCTTTTGAACCAACCGCAGGACCGACATTATTTGCAACATCATTGGCGCCAATATTCATAGCCATATAACCACCGATAACGGCAGCAACAATCAGCATAATGCCGCTATTAGTGTTTAAATAAATACCTGCAAAAAATGCGATGGCAACAAGAAATGAAATAGCGCCTAGGATACGGAAAACATTCGCGCGCGCTGGTAAATTCATTGACATAAATCCCCCCCCTCAAGGAGACAAGCATAATATTTTATTTGGTTATTTGATCAATCAACATTCAACCAACACATTGAATGTAAAGTGAAATCAAATTATTTCTTTTAAACAGAAATTCAAAACCTTAATTTTATTGGCTCTCGAACAAACGCCATGTTGGGATTAGCCCCAAAACACGCACAGTTTACATGAAAAATTAGAATCTTTATGTAATTTTAACCTGAATCCGTATCTTCATTACGGCACAGATGGCAAGCTCTTGTTATCCGCATTGAAAATCACAGACTCAGGTTTAAAGTCATACTCAAAAAATAAAAAAACCAGGCAACCAATAACCATCTAGAGGAAAACAAAAATAAACCCCCTACTCAGCTGGCTAATAGTCTAAAATGAGTATTTAATTGTTTCTTAATGTTTTCTGAATTTATGCGTTTGTTTTGGTTTGTGTTTATTACCGGCGGGATTTTTTTTTATTTCATTGATCAGGCTGTCGATGTTGACTCTTTTTCCAAAGAGCTCATGGTAAACAACCTGTATCACTTCCTGGTTGGCTTTCTTTTTATTATTGGAATGCTCCATTTTAAATATAAATTCAAATTTAAAATTTTATTGCCGCTAATCTTTGCTGTGTTGGTGCTGGGTGAAGTTTATGATTTTTTTATAGAAATAACTAATTTCAGCATCTTATCCTTATTTTACAATATATATGTTCTGTCCTGGGGCGTTATCAGCGGTTTTGCATTTAGCAAATCACTAAAGTCGCCACCAAACACTCAGTCCCTTTAGCAAAAAAGCCGCCCACAAAAACTCTAAATTGTTTTCCGGGTTTGAGTTCGCCAGAGCTGAACAATTTCTTCAACATCGAGATCCTCTGGCCCTTCACGCCAACTGGTAAAATAATCGACATCATTACTTTTTGGCTCGGGGTTCGGACGATAAATTTGCACCCGGGTCGGCAAAGGCGCCGCTTCACCTAAAACCAGTGCTTCACCGCGCCCCAAAGAAGTTAAAATATCTGTTAAATCACCCTCGGCCTCCGGCACCAATCCTCTGATATACCCTTGGTCGTCTGGATTCGTTGTCCGCAAGCAAATAAAAGAGCTGCATTGCGACAACATCGTTTCTGAAAGCTCAGTGGGTCTTTGACTAACCACACCAATAGAAACACCGTATTTCCTACCTTCTTTGGCAATCCGTTCCATCATTTTTTTGGTGCCTTCAAACTGCCCACCTTTTTCTCTGGGAATATAGGCATGGGCTTCTTCACAGATCAAGGTAATGGGAAACTCGCTGCGCCTGGGGTTCCAGTAATTAAACTCATAAGCTAAACGGCCAACCTGAGCTGAAACAGCCGGCCTGACATCTGTCGGCACTGAACTCAAATCAATAACGGTAATATTGCCTTTATTTTGCCCCAAACCGACAAATTCCCGTAACAAATCAACAAGCGTTTCAGAACTGTTACGTTTTTTTGGCTTTAACAGAAAATCATACCGGACATCATTAAAACGGCTTTGCAAGCGAACTAAAAATTCGTCAAACTGGCCAAATAAAGCTCCCTGTACTTTACCGAAATCCTTGCGTTCCTCATTGGCATTTTTAAACTGCAAATACATTTCTGCCAACGAAAAATAAATCGGGGTATCGATAGAAACTGTTTGCAAACCAATTTCCTTTGCAGTTTTACGTTTCAGGGTTTGCAAGACTTCACGCATAAAAGCCATCTGTATAGATGCGCCGCTGTCTGAGCGATCAATAAACAAATCAACCAGCTCAGCGTAAGTCATCATCCAATAAGGCATTTCCATTTCCATGGCATCAACATAATTGACTTTATCTTTTGGAAACGCTGAATGTAAAACTCCCTCCTTATCTTTCCAGCAATATTCGCCATGCAGATCCAGCATGATAATATGGGTTTTGGGCATCGCCTTAATGGTATTTTGAATCAAACTGGTCACCGTCCATGACTTACCCGAGCCAGACTGACCGATAATGGCAAAATGCCGACCAAATAGCGCTCTTGGATCAAGGCTTAGATGATAATCTTTTGCTGCAGATAGCTGGCCAATAAAAAATTCATAATTTCTGAATTTGGAAAAAATCGCATTGATTTCCTCCATTCCGACAGCAAAAACCTTGGCACCCGGAGTTGGGTAATGTCTGACACCTCTAACAAAATCACCATTTTCTGAAATTTCTCCAACTGGAATCAGTGAAATGTTTCGGTCAGTATGTCGTTCGCCATGTTGATTGAAACGATCCAGTTCGGACATTTTAAAAACCAACGCCAACACCCCGATATGGGCTTGTCGAATAACCACATAGGAACCGATCTGTCCGGCCAGAATTTCCTGATCGCCCAGTTTGATAAGAGGAGTTTCTCCAGCATGATCAGAAGCCATTCTGGCTTCCATGCCATCGCCCCGAACTTCGGTAAGATAACCAATTAGAATATTGGATTGTTGTTCTGACATTGCTCAACCTGTTTGTTGCAAAAAGTATTACAACAAGTTTAGTCGAGTATCCAATCCTGACTGGCTAATTTAGCTTAGAAACTGTGAAATTGAACCTGCTTTTAATATCCCGTTCGCGAAGCTTGTTAATTACTACCCGACCAAGTATCCCGCAAAGTCACAGTCCGGTTAAAAACCAGTTTATCCTTTGCTTTGGTATCAATAGCATCCAGACAAAAATAACCCTTTCTTTCAAATTGAAAGCGTGCCTCTGACGGTGCCTCTGCCAAGCCGGGTTCTACCCTGGCATTTTCAAGAATTTTCAGGGATTCAGGATTAAGCGCATCCAGAAAATTAGCTTCAGCATCTGGATTTGGCAACTTGAACAAGCGATCATAAAGTCTGATTTCAGCAGGCAAAGCATGTTCTTCAGATACCCAGTGAATGACTCCTTTTACCTTTCTACCTTCCGGTTTTTTGCCCAAGGTATCCGGATCATAAGTGCATCGCAGCTCAGTAATATTACCCTGGTCATCCTTGATGATTTTTTCACATTTAATGACGTATGAGCCACGTAAACGAACTTCACCCCCTTCTACCAGCCGTTTGAATTTTGGCGGCGGATTTTCTGCAAAATCCTCCTGCTCAATTAATACGACTTTACTGAAAGGAACTTTCCTTTTTCCCAATTCCGGTTTTTGTGGATGATTCGCCACCTCTAATTGCTCAACCTGATCATCAGGATAATTCTCTATCACAACTCGAAGCGGCTCCAAAACTGCCATTGCCCTGGGAGCATTTTCATTCAAATCTTCACGAATACAATATTCCAAAACTCCCATTTCAATCCAGGCGTCTTTTTTGGTAATACCGATGCGTTCGCTAAAATCCCGAATTGAAGCCGGGGTATATCCTGCTCTACGAAGCCCGGCAATTGTCGGCATTCGCGGATCATCCCAGCCATTGACATAACCCTCGGCAACTAACTGATGGAGTTTGCGTTTACTCATTACTGTGTATTCAAGCTGTAACCTGGCAAATTCAATTTGCTGGGGATGATGCTCTGTTTCCAGTTGCTCTAGCACCCAATCGTACAGAGGACGATGATCTTCAAATTCCAAGGTACAAAGAGAGTGGGTAATACCTTCAATAGCATCAGAAATACAGTGGGTATAATCATACATCGGGTAAAGACACCAATCATTTCCAGTCCTCTGATGATGAACCCTTCGAATACGGTACAAAGTCGGGTCGCGCATATTGATATTAGGTGAGGCCATATCAATTTTGGCTCTGAGTACATAACTGCCATCGGCAAATTCGCCTGCTTTCATTCGCGAAAATAAATCCAGATTTTCTTCAATACTGCGAGAACGATCAGGACTTTCTTTTCCCGGCTCGGTCAATGTGCCGCGATACTGCCTGATTTGCTCAGCAGACAGGCTATCGACATAAGCCTTGTCTTTTTTGATTAACTGCACCGCATAATCATAGAGTTGTTCGAAATAATCCGAGGCATAACATAATTTATCCCATTCAAACCCCAGCCAATGAACATCTTTTTCAATAGCTTCCATAAACTCGACGCTTTCTTTTTCGGGATTGGTATCATCAAATCGCAAATGGCAAACGCCATTAAACTCTTCGGCAATGCCAAAATTCAGGCAAATGGACTTAGCATGACCAATATGCAAAAATCCATTTGGTTCAGGTGGAAAACGTGTGACAACTTTGCCATCGAATTTTTTCGTTTCAAGATCACGCGCAATAATTTGGCGAATAAAATTATTTGCTGGTTGATTATCTACAGTAGACATAAAATTGTTGTTTATTGGGAATGGGTAGTTGATACTTTGACAATGCTGTTTTTAACATTTCTTAGAACATGTACAGAATAAATCAGGCAACAGACGCAGTATTTTTACAACACAGAAGACGAAAAAAAGACAATCAAGTTGTTCAAGTTATTTTCATGCGCGTTCCTGAGAACACAAAAATCAACATTATCAAAGATAAATAAAACTTTTTATACTAGCATGTGATCTAAAATCGGTAAATGTATCATCAATCATCCATGCGTTAATTACAATTACGGAAAACCATGCAAAAAAAGAAGTGGGAAATTCTTACTGATCAAGAAACAATCAGTCATCTTGCCGAATCATTAAAAAATAAGCCAGCGACTGTCAACGCTGAAATTACGCCTACAGGCAGCCTGGAAATTTTATCTCACCATGAAATTGAAAGATTATTAGATGCCAGTCGCGGTGGATTATATCAGTTGTTCAGACGTTGTACGCTGGCCGTTTTAAATTGTGGCAGTCCAATTGATGATTCCAGAATCATCATGGAGCAATTCAAAAATTTTGAATTAAAAATTTTTCAGCAAAAAGGTGGAATCCGGCTGGAACTCATCAATGCGCCGGCTTCCGCATTTGTTGACGGTCAAATCATCCAAGGCATTAAAGAACATGTATTCGCCGTGCTTCGAGATATCGTTTATACCCGAAATGAAGTCATCGAAAGTGGCATGTTTGATCTTTCCCAATCAGAAGATATCACTAATGCTGTGTTCCGTATTTTACGTAACGCCCAAGTATTAAAAACTTCTGATATGCTAGATATTGTAGTTTGCTGGGGTGGCCACTCTATCAATCGTACCGAATATGAACATGCCAAGGAAGTAGGTTATGAACTGGGGCTACGTGGTTTAAATATCTGTACTGGCTGTGGCGCAGGGGTTATGAAAGCACCAATGAAAGGCGCAACTATAGCCCATGCCAAACAACGTATATACAGCGGTCGTTATCTAGGCATAACCGAACCAGGTATTATTGCCGCCGAATCGCCTAATCCAATTGTCAATGATCTGATCATCATGCCAGACATTGAAAAGCGCCTAGAAGCATTTGTCAGGCTTGGTCATGCAATTATTGTTTTTCCTGGTGGCGTTGGAACCGCCGAAGAAATTCTTCACATTTTAGGAATTCTTTTACACCCAGAAAACAGTGAACTACCTTTTCCATTGATTTTTTCTGGCCCAGAAGAAAGCGCCGATTATTTTCAGCAAATTGATGATTTTATTGGTTATTGCCTGGGCGTTGAAGCAAAACAGCTATATAAAATAATTATTGGCCATCCAGCAAAAGTTGCCAGAGAAATCAAGGAAGCTATCAGTTCAGTCCAACATTTTAGGGAAGCTTGCCATGACGCCTATTATTTTAACTGGCTATTAAAAATCGATCCAATTTTCCAGGCTCCATTTGTAGCCAGCCATGAAAACATGGCAAAACTGGAAATTCATCGCAACCAACCCATTCACTTGCTGGCAGCAAACTTAAGACGCGCTTTTTCCGGGATCGTGGCAGGAAATGTCAAAGAAGAAGGCATTCAGAGAATTGAACAACACGGACCATACGAAATAAAAGGCGACCCAGAAATCATGGACAAACTGGATAAACTATTAACTTCTTTTGTTGAACAAAAACGCATGAAATTACCAATGAAGGAATACATTCCTTGCTATCGCATTGTGAAATAAGTAAAAAAAATTTATTTTTCAAACAGTTTTTACAAAAAAGCTAATTGCCTTTTTCCAAATAAGCGGTATATTTTTTTGAACTGCCTCGTACTTTATCCGCAGGATATTTCTGCTTGTTTTTTTCCATTTTCTTAGCAACAGCCTCCAAAATATCAATATCCAGCTTGTCAGCCAAACGCACCAGGTAAACCTGAACATCAGCAATCTCATCCCTTACCTGCGCCCTGGTTTGCTCATCCAGTTGTATTGATTGTATACTGTTTACGCTGAAAAATACACTTTTGGAATTCTGTAACATACTGAATGTAAATCGATTATTATGGATGCAGTGAGGTATTTTTGACCGTAAAAAGTATACTTCAGTCAGCCATTGAAAATGCTCCAGTAATTCGGAAGCTTCGACGCTAAGCGCCATTGCCAAGTTTTTTGGCGAATGGAATTGGTCCCAATCTCGA
>JALSJK010000064.1 GCA_026989395.1 Methylomonas sp. | reverse complement strand
AGCCTCGATGGTTTTGGGACGGAGTCCTTTGAGTTTGAGGTGCTGCAGGTGGGTTTGGTAATTTTTCCTGAAATCGGATGTGGATGCCATGGTAACCTCATGATGATGATTGAAAAATCTCCCTGTACTAGGGGGTGAGGTGACATCTTATAATCTTTTGGACGACGTTGTTTTTCTGCCGCGTAGCGGCTTCGTCCAACAATTTAGATCAAGCGGCGTTTAAAGCATTGTGGTGCTACGCGTTTGGGCCTGGAGAAACGCCGTTTATTTAAGGCATTGAGTTTAACAAATAAGGAGAAAGGATATGCAATTTGAATGGGATGAAAAAAAACGACAAGATACAAAAAGAGAAAGGGGCATCGATTTCATTGATGTTACAAAGATATGGGACGATCCGATGAGGCAGGAACGTATTGATCAACGTCAAGATCATGGTGAGGTCAGAATTCAAACAATTGGAAAAGTACATTTTGGTATTCTGTTTGTAGTTTACACAGAACGTGTTTATGCAGATGGTGAAGAGGTTATTCGAATTATTTCTGCAAGACTGGCAAATAAACGTGACAGAGAAGAGTATAATAAAATGACATTTCATGTGAGGAAAATATCATGAGTAAGGATATAAGGCGATATACGTTAGATGAGCTTAAAAAAATGAAAAGTGAGTCAGATATCGGCAAGATTAAAGCAACAACAGAGAAGGATATTATTGAACAAAGCTTGGCTGATCCTGATACCCCTATTTTAACTGACAAAGAATTAAAAGAAATGAGATTAACTACGGAGCGGAAAAATGGAAAAAAAGATCGTTAAATATACAAAAGAAGAGCTGAAAAAGATGAGGGGAACTACCCTCTGGGCAAAGCTAGTTCAAGAGGAAAAGAACCCTAACAAAAAAATCCAGTCGACGCAAAAAACGCACGGCTGATTTTGGCGTTAGCGCGCCGCGCAAAGCGTGGCGCATCTGGTCGGGTGAAAGTCCCGGCATGGAAAGGGTTAACCCCCCACCATTACCGAGTGTTGCGCCTCTGGCGGAGCGGTGTTCTGGTCAAGAAGACTGGAGCATTTGTGAACAAGAGAGGTGAAGCGTACACAGGGTATGTTGCAGGCCGTTTGGAGACGTAGCTCCTTAGAGATGGTATCGCTTCGAAATGAACAGTTCCGGTTGGCCAGCGTTGTAACGTGCGCGAAGCCTACACAAAGCAGGCGTATTGGTGAGCCTGTGGAGAACCGGCGGAGTTCTCAAGCTACGGCATGTAACAAGAGATGCGTCATGAACGCGGGAGAGCCCGACGGCTCCAAAGGAAGGGTAAAGTGATACTAACCGCTACAAACGGGAAAACACTTGATGGCTGTCGAGCAGTCGGATCACCTCATAGTACTCCGAGACGGTAGGGCCGATCACATGGGGAAGGGGGTGACAGTCATACGTAATCGTCAAAGGCAACCTGGCCGGGACAATGTAGGGCCCGATAAGTGCAGGCAAACCTTCTTGGCGGAAACATCCACGGGGGGCATTGCACCTTCTGCGCGAGTGAGTATGGCTGAGGAGCCCGGTGCGGGAAAACCGCACGCCGGGATCTGTGCAGGGGGCGCTGGGTAACTGGCGTTCCTACTGCGACGGTGCCTGAAATACCGAAGGAGTATAATTTTAAAAAAGCGGTATCAGCAATTATATGAGGGTGGCAGGGAAGATTATTATGACGAATTATTAACAAAAAAGTATTGTCTCATGGAAACTGATTTACCGAGCTAATATAGTTTCGGTGAATTTCGTTATTCATAATAAGCTCTGTGAGCTATTTTAAAATAGGTATATACACTATGATCAATGAATCTAAATTAAGTAAAGAAGTCACTAAACATTTTGAAAGACTAAAAATTTTATATGGTACAAATGAAAGAGGCGAGACTTCTTTTGAATACACAAACCCAGGCTACCCAAATATACCTGAAGCACTGGTTGATTTTTATAGGTATGCTGAATTCTCAGACATTGATTACAAATACGATTCACAGTTTGTTCAAGGTTTATTCCGAAGCCCATTAGATTCATTTCGTCCGACTGGTATGTTGCATTTAATAGATTATGAAGGAGAGGATTACGACGGAAATAATTGTAAGGGAGGTTTTTTTGCATTTTTATCTGATAGAAACACGAGGGAATTTATGTCATTTTCAATTAATGACGAGACACCAGAGGATCCTTCTGTTTTCATTTTAGATAGTAATGTTTTTGATGTTAATAATTTCAGCAAACCCCTACGCTTATCTAAGTTATCTTGGTTTCTAGGTAAATTATATTGTTCTGAATAAAGGAAAAGAAAGCATAAAGAAATTAAACGTAAAACTTTAACTTTTTGTGTTAAAAAATTAGAACATGTACCTAACAATCAAATCCACTTGACCGTAAAAAGCGTCACAAATTTTTCTATCGCAAAATTTCCGCCTCTTTTTAGGTCAAGTGATTTGGGCGTTATGTGCAATTGATGATTAGTAGTGATACCTAAGTTGAGCAATATGAATTGATACAGAATCAACCTTGTAAATGATTCTATGTTCATCATTGATCCGCCTAGACCAGTAACCGGATAAGGCATGTTTAAGTGGCTCCGGTTTGCCGATGCCTTCGAAAGGTGAGCGTTGAATATCTTTTATTAGTGAGTTGATGCGTTTAATCATTTTTTTATCGGTCTTTTGCCAATATAGGTAATCATTCCAAGCATGGTCGGCAAAAATGAGATTCATTCACTTAATTCCCTTGGTGATCCTTTGCCATCCTCAAGCTGAGAAATGGATTCAATAAGTCTCTTCATGTTTTTAGGGCTACGGAGTAGGTATGCTGTTTCCTCTAGTGATTCATAATCTTCAAGTGAGAGCATGACAACTGATCGTTCATTTTTCCTTGTAATAACAACGGGTTCATGATCATCGCATATGCTTTCCATGGTTTTGGCTAGGTTCGAGCGGGCAGCAGTATAGCTAAGGGCTTTCATTATGATTCATCCTTTAATGGTACATGTACTTGATATTGTACGCTTGAATATTGCACATAACAAGCGCAGTAGAGTCGGACAGTCCTCCGCAGCGTTTAGTTTGTGCTTTACTAGCACAAGCCTCACGCCGCTACGGCCTGCCGCTCACTGCGGACGTTAGGGCAATAAAAAACATCATGAGTCAACGGAATGCATCAATCGGTTTTCTAATAGCACCATTAACACCATCATTGCTATTTTCAATCGGCGCTTTGCTACTAGGACTATCTGGTGATTCAATGCTGCCATTATCAGTATTAATCGTTGCATAAGTATTGGCATGGTATAATGCGGCCATGTCCAAATCAGAATACCGCAATCAAAAACGTAAAGAATTTGTTGAAGCCATTATTACCAAAAAAGAGCCTGTTGCACTGGCTGC
>JALSJK010000063.1 GCA_026989395.1 Methylomonas sp. | reverse complement strand
ATAATTTATTAACTTTAGTTTTCCGGGGACAGATACGTAGGTGAAATGCCCGCCTCGCCTCTTACCTATACCCGTTGTACACAAGCTAAAAAAAGCCAACTGCACATTAAGCACATTTGGTTTTTTGCCAACACTCGAGCCAACGCAAAAAACCAAAAGAGCTTAATTTTGCCAACGCTCAAAAAAAACAACAGACAAAAAAACGAAAAACTATTAAATTTAATATCTTTGCATCTGAGTGAAAAAAAATAATTACATATCATTAGTATTACTGTTTGTCTTTTCATTCGTATTGTTCCACAATGTGATTCCTCATCATCATCACGATGAGATTTCAGAAATTAACAATCACGAACACCATCATCACGACAAAAAAGAAAAAGACCATCATAATGAAAATGATGAACCTGTCGGACTATTTTCTCATCCAACACACATTTTGGCTTCAACTGAATTTACATTCAGCAGTAATAACAGTATTCAAAAGACACAAAGTTTCAATCAATTTTTTCTGATTTCAGATTTTGTTATAAAACCAACAGTAATCACAATAAAGCGGAAACCGCCTAATTATGTTTCTGTAATTCCCACACAACTTTTCTCTTCCCCCCATTCCCTTAGAGGTCCTCCTGTGCTTTCTGTATAATCAGGATTTGACCTTACTATAATTCTGTCTCGATTTTCGAGTTTTATTTTCTGTCAATTCCGAATCATTCAATCGTGAAAATTCAAGGTTGAAGCGATTACTATTTTCTAAAATCACATTTTTAAAACATTGATAATGAATAAAATAATTATTTCATTCGTATTGCTTGCAACACTATTTACAGCGTGCAATAGCGAACATAAACACGATAGCGAAAGCGAACACGGTCATCCACACGGTGAAGAAACGCATACAGAACTCGAACCTCTTGCTTACACTATTTACACAGAAAAATCAGAACTATTTGTTGAGTTCAAACCATTAGTAGTTGGGGAAACTTCAAAATTTGCAGCCCATTTTACGCAATTGGGAGAAAAATTTACAGCCGTTACAGAAGGTTCTGTAAACGTTAGTTTGATTGGAAACGAAAACCAACCTACAAATAATGCTGATAGTCCTTCTTCACCAGGGATATTCAGACTTGCATTGAAACCTGAAAATGCAGGAATTTACAAATTAATTTTCGACATTCAAACCAAAGACTTTTCAGATAAAATTACAATAGATAGTGTGTTTGTTTTTCCAGACACTAAATCTGCATTGGGATATTCACAAGAAAATAGCATTGGTGAAGAAATTGTTTACCTGAAAGAACAGGCTTGGAAAATAGAATTTGCCAATATGGAAGTAAAAAGGCAGCCCTTTGCTGAAATCATCAAGACCACAGGGCAAATCTTACCTGCACAGGGAGACGAAGTGATCATAACAGCCAAAAGCAAGGGCATTATTACATTCGGGAACAATAAAAAGCTGATTGGTTCTGCCGTAAATTTAGGCGAAACACTGTTTACAATTTCGGGAAGTGGCTTAACAGAAGGCAATTTAGACACGAAATACAAAGAAGCAAAAGCCAACTACGAAAAAAGCAAAACCGACTTTGAAAGAGCCAAAGAATTAGTGAAAGACAACATCATTTCACAAAAAGATTTTCAGGAAATACAACTCCGGTACGAAAATGCTCAAATAGCTTTCAATACCATTGCAAATAATTACACCGCAGGCGGACAGAAAATCACATCACCCATAAAGGGATTTATAAAAAATGTAATGGTAAGTGAAGGTCAGTATGTTGAGATCGGGCAGCCCATCGCAATAGTTTCTCAAAACCGAAAACTCATTTTAAAAGCCGAAGTACCTCAAAAGTATTTCTCAAAACTCAACAGCATTTCATCTGCCAACTTTAAAACAGCCTATGATGATAAAGTTTACAGTACAGATAGCTTAAATGGAAAGTTGATTTCTTATGGAAAAAACACCAATGACAATGCTTATTACATTCCTGTATATTTTGAAATTGATAATAAAGGAGAAATAATATCTGGCTCGTTCATAGAAATTTACCTTAAAACAAATGTCATTAAAGATGCTTTAATAATCCCATATTCAGCACTTTTAGAAGAACAAGGGAATTATTATGCTTATGTACAAACATCAGGCGAAGGTTTTCAAAAAAGGGAATTAAAATTGGGTGTAACTGATGGCATTTATGTGCAAGTTTTGTCAGGTATAAAAGCAAATGAAAGAGTAGTTACAAAAGGTGCATACCAAATTAAATTGGCAACAATGTCAGGTAAAATGCCTGCTCACGGTCACGAACATTAAAAACAAGAAATTATGTTGAATAAAATCATACAATATTCGCTACATAATCGCTTGATGATTATAGTAGCATCTGCACTGCTTTTAATAGCCGGAATTTACACCGCTTCTAAAATGGAAGTTGATGTGTTTCCAGACCTTACTGCACCAACAGTTGTAGTATTGACAGAAGCACACGGAATGGCTCCCGAAGAAGTTGAAAAATTAGTGACTTTTCAGATTGAAACATCAGTAAACGGAGCAACCAATGTGCGTAGAGTCAGGTCATCTTCTGCAGCAGGAATATCTATCGTGTGGGTTGAATTTGAATGGGGAATGGATATTTTTAAAGCAAGGCAAATAGTCAGTGAAAAACTCATAACCATTACCGAAAAGTTGCCGCAAGGTGTTGGCAATCCTACGCTTGCTCCTCAATCATCAATTATGGGTGAAATTATGCTCATAAGTTTATCATCAGACAGCACAAGTCCGATGGATTTAAGAACACTTGCCGATTGGAATATTCGCCCAAGATTATTAGCTACTGGAGGGGTTTCCAATGTTATTGTAATTGGCGGAGAGTATAAACAATATCAAATATTGGCTTCTCCACAAAAAATGAAATATTACAATATCACTTTATCTGAATTACTGAAAGCAAGTGAGGAAAGCAATCTTAATTCTTCGGGTGGTTTTATTAATCAATATGGGAGTGAATATATAATTAGAGGTATTGGTAGGTCAAATAATACCCAAGAAATTGGTAATACCGTAATTAAAACGGTAAATAATGTTCCCATAAAAATAGAAGATGTTGCCGAAATTAAAATTGGTGGAGCAATACCAAAAATTGGTGATGGTTCATTAAATGCAAATCCTGCTGTTATAATGACCGTAGCAAAGCAACCAAATACCAATACATTAGAACTTACAGAAAAAATTGACAAGGCAATTTTAGAGATTAGCAAAACTTTACCTGATGGTATTGAAATAAACACTAAAATATTTCGACAAGCAGATTTTATTCAGGCATCAATTAGTAATATCCAAAAAGCACTTTTAGAAGGGTCAATCTTTGTAGTAATTATTATGTTTTTGTTCTTGATGAACTTTAGAACAACCATAATTTCCCTTATTGCCATTCCACTGTCCC
>JALSJK010000062.1 GCA_026989395.1 Methylomonas sp. | reverse complement strand
TTGCATGGATAGAGAAATGCCGTCGACTCTGGAAGAACTGTGAAAGGCTCTTGAATTCAAGTTTACACATGGTCGTACTCGCATTTATTAGAATTTTACTGAATAGATCTTGAACAGGCTCTTAGAACTCCAAAAGCCGGCCATTCGTTTTCAACCAGGCTCTGCTCTCTTTATATTCGGGATGGAACTGTGCCACTGTCCGCCAATAACTGGGCGAATGATTGTGGTGCAAAATATGACACAACTCATGAACAACCAGATAATTGATTATTTCGTCAGGCGCCATAACAATACGCCAATTATATTGTAGATCCCCATTTATACTACAACTTCCCCATCTGGATTTGAATGATTTAACAGTAATTTTCCCAGGTTTAATACCAATAATTTTTGCGTAAGCTGCAGTTTTAGCCAGCAAAATTTCTTCAGCTTGCTGCTGATACCATTTTTTTAATAAAGGCTTGATTACTCGCGCATTATCAGTTTCAGAATTCCTGACATAGACAATAAAACAGTCTTTCTGAAATAAGAGATATGGGTGACTCCCCTTTTTTATCTGTAATTGATAAGAATTTCCAAGAAAGTAAAAAAACTCTCCAGCAATAAATTTCTTGGGCTTGACTTTTGGCAGGGCTTGCTGAATTTCCAGTTTTTCTTTTATCCAACGTTGTTTGTTTTTAACAAGATCAACAACTTCTTGATGAGAAATAGTTTTTGGCACCACAATCGTGGCATTTCCTTCGGAAACTCTAAAAGCAATGGTTTTTTTCCTATCAGTACGAATAATGCTAACTACAAAACTTTCGCATTGAATCGTTTCATTGGCTTTATTGGTAAATCTGGATTTTATGGTCAATTTTCTAAAAACTTAATGGTCTATCAATCGCCTAGAGATCATTCAGTAAGGGCTATTACTACTATACTTCGCGCGGTCACGACTGCGGATTTCTAATGACTGAGTTTTTGCCGATAACTGCGTTACTAAAACAGTTGCGTAGTAGCTTGCTATGCGCCTGTTTTAGTGCCTTGCTCTCGACAAAAATCAGTGCGCTATAAATTCCGCATTCGTGACCGCACGAAGTATAAATATAACCATTCAGGGCCTAATATGACAAATATCGTCACTTTCTGACAAAAATAAAAGTATTTTTGTCAACTAGTGTTGTATCAAAACCTTATTAAATAGGGGTTTTAAAAGTTGGCATCGTATTTGCTTTAAACAAACTGTAGGATGCTTTTTTAGCATAATACTCCTCCTTAAGTGTTGTTAATATTTGTTAGCACATTCGCCCCTGTTCCTCCATAGCAGGGGCTTTTTTTTGACTCTTTTATTCTTTCTGCGGCCCTGCCCTGCCGCGATAGTTATCAGATAATAATAGCAGTCAAAATCTCTCCAGTTCTTTATGCGGCAGCTTTCCATGATGGACATGCAATTTCCCAAATTCTGCACAACGATTCAGCGTTGGCACTGCTTTCCCTGGGTTTAACAACCCTTTTTCATCAAACGCATATTTGACGGCGTGAAAACAATCAATTTCTTCACTTGAGAACTGAAAACACATTTGGTTGATCTTTTCTACGCCGACACCATGTTCACCGGTAATTGTTCCACCCACCTCAACACTTAATTCCAAAATATCACTACCTAATTGCTCAGCCTTTTCAAGCTCACCAAAATTTTCAGCATTGTATAAAATTAATGGATGTAAATTACCATCACCAGCATGAAAAACATTAGCGACTACCAGACCATATTTTGTTGACAAGTCTGAAATGCCTTGCAAAACCTTGGCAAGATGTCTTCTTGGAATGGTACCATCCATACAATAATAATCAGGTGAAATTCTTCCTACCGCAGGAAACGCTGCTTTACGTCCTGCCCACATTTTCTGACGTTCTGCCTCGCTTAGAGCAACCCGTACTTTCGCGCCAAAGCTTTCCAGTATTTCTCTAGCTTTTTTCAGTTCATCAGCAACTTGATCTGCAGTACCATCCAACTCGCAAAGCAAAATTACTTCAGCATCAACCGGATAGCCCGCATGAACAAAATCTTCTGCTGCACGAATAGCCGCATTATCCATCATTTCCAGACCAGCAGGAATCAAACCCTTTGCAATGATGCCTGCAACCGCCTCCCCAGCATTTGCAATATCTGGAAAAGCGGCAAGAATAACCTGAGCGGCTTCTGGAATCGGTAATAATTTAACAGTCACCTCCACAATAATACCCAGCATACCTTCAGAGCCGGTCATCAATGCCAATAAATCATATCCGGAACAATCTAAAGCATGGCTCCCAATTGTCAACAATTCACCTTGCATGGTAACTATTTTTAAACGCAAAATATTGTGGGTTGTTAATCCATATTTCAGACAATGTACTCCACCAGCATTTTCAGCCACATTGCCGCCAATCGAACAGGCAATTTGTGATGATGGATCGGGGGCATAATACAACCCATGCTTTACTGCCGCCTGTGAAATTGCCAAATTTCTCACCCCGGGCTGGACGATGGCGATTCGATTTTTTTTATCAATCTGCAAAATTTCATTAAATTTAGCCAAAACCAACAGTACACCATTATTCAACGGAATAGCGCCTCCTGATAAACCCGTTCCTGCCCCTCTTGCAACTACCGGTACGCCTTGCTCATAACAAATATGCAGAATTTTCTGCACCTGTTTTATGTTATTTGGCAATACTACAATCCACGGAGTACATTGGTAAGCAGACAAGCCGTCACATTGATAAGGCACTAATTGCTCTTGTTCTGTCAGAATAGATGGATCAGGCAAAATCTGCCGAAACAGCTTGGTCAGTTTTTTTTTAATAACCTGATGATGAATTTTTTCTGAAGCATGCGGTGAAATTGTTATCATGATAATTTTATCTGGACGTCAATATTGTGCATTGTGTCAAATCGGAACAAACAATAGAAGACACGATTAAAAAATCCCGCTTTATCGGGTTTATTGTTCCTTGTGATAAGGAAACCATCGCGTTACAACATCTGCAGCAATTACACCGGCAATATGCCAATGCCTCTCATATTGCTTTTGCTTATCGATTCCTTACAGAAAAAGGTATCATTTACCGGTTTCATGATGCCGGAGAACCCAGTGGCACAGCAGGAAAACCTATTTTTCAACATCTTGAAGGAAAAGACCTGATTAATGTCCTGATCGCCGTGATTCGCTATTTTGGCGGCATCAAATTAGGTGCTGGAGGATTAACCAGAGCTTATGGCAATACCGCAAAAAAAGTTATTGAAATAGCGGAAGTTTTCCCCTTCATTGAAAGGACTACAGTTGTTGTTGAGCTTGACTATAAACAGCTGCAACAATTGGAATATCAGCTGGAAAAATTGCACGGCAAAATCCTCAAAAAGGATTTTTCAGACACTATCAAGTTGACCATTAGCCTCCCGTCTGACCATCTTGTCGATCTGAAACAAATTCTAGATTAACTGACGAAGATTCTGAGGTATACTTCTAACCGAGGAGACTGTCGGGTTAAGGAATATGCTACTGTGGCAAGTGGGAAATTAACCCCCCTTTTCCGATCTTTTTTATTGCATGTACTTCGCGTGGTCAACTGTTCAACTTCCCACTTGCCTCGCTACCAATCCCCTAACCCGACAGTCTCCTGGTTTTCAAATAAAAACACCTGATAAGGAAAAAATGAAAACGCAGACCAAATGCACGCTTTGCTTAAGTACCTTGTTCTTCATTGAACTTATGCCAATTCCTTTTACTGCAATTTACAGTCTTTATGCCGTGCGTAAAAGACCGGCCTGGCTTCCGGCCACAGTAGAAAGACTATACGCTGACAAGCCGGTCGATCCAAACAAACCTGTTGAAGAAATTTCGCTGCAAAACCATGATGCGATGAAGACCCGGAGAAATTGCACGATCACCCTGTCACTTCTGTTTATAATCGATGCCATTGTGCCTACTGTTGTGCCGTTGGCAATCTACATTGTCCGTAGACGGCCAAACTGGTTTAAAAAAGTAACTTTGAAACTTTATGCGGACCAGCTACCGGAAACTATTGATGCCGATGAAGATGAAACTTCAGAATTGACAGAGCCAAGCGAAGTAATTTCTGAAATTCTGGATCAAAAGTTTCAGGAATTGGAACGAAGTAATTTTGATTTCGCCAAGACAGTCCACAGAAAAAATGATTGAGCCGTAGATTGCCCTGATGGTATTAAAAAAAATCACCCTGACCAAAAATAAGTCGGCCATTCTGAATGGTATGAGTCACCTTTCCCCGTAAATTTTGCTGCCAGTACGGCGTGTTTCTGCCGCTACTCAACCAGGTTTCCGGGTTAATTTGCCAAGTCATTTCCGGATCGAAAATACATAAATCCGCAAATTTACCTACGGCCAAACCCGGCGCCTCTAAACCTAATATTTTTGCTGGATTAGTCGTTAATACGGCAATAGCCTGCATTAGATCCAGTTTGTTTTCATCAATCAAACTTAAAGTTAATGGTAGCAAGGTCTCCAATGAAGAAATACCCGGCTCCGTTTCAGGAAATGCTCCGAGTTTCGCATCAATATTATGAGGCTGATGATCGCTGCAAATGGCATCCAACACCCCTTCATTAATCGCCTTCCTCAGTGCTTGCCGGTCTGCTTCTCTGCGAAATGGTGGATTAACATGGTAAACACCGTCGAATGGTAAAACATCATGTTCAGTTAAATGAAGTTGATGAATAGCAACATCGGCGCTTACAGGTAAACCAGAGTCTTTTGCCTGGCGAATATAGTCAATTGACTTCGCACAACTAATTTGGCCAAAATGAACCCTGCAACCAGTGTGGGCAACCAGTTCCAGACATTGCAGCAACGCAGTTGTTTCTGCAATATCTGGTATTGCAGGCAACCCATAACGGGTGGCAACCATTCCTTCATGTGCACAACCTTGCTGACTTAAATAATAATCTTGGGGTCGATAAATTAATAATAAATCAAAACTCGCCGCATATTCCATCGCGCGGCGTAAAATCAGCAGATTAGCAATGGGCATTTGAGCATTGCTGACAGCGATACACCCGGCATTTTTCAAAGCAAACATGGAACTTAATTCCTGCCCTTGCAATTTATAGGTTAGCGCGCCAATTGGGTATATCTGTCTATAGTCAGCAACCTTTGCCTTGTCCTCAATCAACTCCACGACTGCTGGATTATCAATACAGGGACTGGTATCAGGCGGAAGACAGAGCGCTGTAACGCCGGAAGCTGCAGCCGCTTTAACTTCGCTGGCGATGGTTGCTTTCTGGGTTGCCCCCGGCTCTCTTAGCCGGACACTTAAATCAATAAAACCGGGGCAGACGATCTGATTTCTGGCGTCAATGGTTATGTCGGCATCGAAAGAATCAGATTGGCCCATCGTTGAAAAAATTCTGTTATCAGCAATATAGATATCGCCAATACTATCGGTACCGTTTTCAGGGTCTATAATCCGCCCTTGGGAAATATGAATCCTGGTCATTCCCTGTTTCCGGTTGCTTGCATAGTCATAGACATTATCGCCATTCTAACTGCTATGCCATAACTCACCTGTTTTAAAATAACTGATTTCATCCCATCAGCAACTTCAGAAGCGATTTCCACCCCTCTGTTGATCGGTCCTGGGTGCATAACAATGGCATCTTGCTTAGCAAACTCAAGTTTCTCTTCGGTTAAACCGTAACATTTATAATATTCACTTTCAGTAGGTAGTAAAGCCCCTGTCATTCGCTCTTTCTGCAAACGCAACATAATAATGACATCAACACCTTCAAGCCCTTGCTTCATATCATAAAAGACCTTCACGCCCAAAGATTCAGCCTGGGCAGGCAATAGTGTTTTAGGTGCAATAACATGAACTGCCAACACACCAAGAATATTTAAGGCCTGGATTTGTGACCTGGCAACTCGTGAGTGCAAAATATCACCGACAATGGCAACTTTTAATTGGCTAAAGTCTTTCTTGAAACGGCGAATTGTAAACATATCCAGCATGGCTTGCGTCGGATGAGCATGTTGACCATCTCCGGCATTGATTACGCTGATATTGGGCGCGACATGCTGAGCAATAAAATGCGCAGCACCACTAACAGCGTGCCTGACGACAAACATATCGATATGCATGGCCTCCAGATTATGAATAGTGTCCAGCAGGGTCTCGCCTTTTGAAGTTGCCGAGGTGGAAATGTCCATATTGAGCACATCAGCCGATAGCCTGGTTGCCGCCAGATCAAAAGTTGTACGGGTTCGGGTACTGTTCTCAAAAAACAAATTGATAATAGTTTTTCCCCGAAGCAACGGGAATTTTTTCACCTGCTGCTCGGAAACGCTAGCAAAAGACTCGGCAACCTCCAGAATTTCAGTCAATAGGCTTTTACTCAAGCCTTCAATCGTCAAAAAATGCTTTAATTTGCCTTCAGGAGTAAATTGTATTCCCTGATCACTTGTCATTTAGGCCGCTTTTTCAATCGTCTCAACATGGATAGCCAGATTTTCCGGACCGGTTAATTTGATTCTTTGCCCCGGCGGCAAAGTAATCGTTTCTCCGACACAATCCGGCTTCATCGGGATTTGCCTGCCATTACGCTCAAGCAGCACACCTAGAACTACTTGCTTAGGCCGCCCATAATCAAAAATCTCATTCAACGCAGCACGGATAGTTCTGCCGGTGTAAAAAACATCGTCAATTAGAATAATATCACGACCTTCAATATCTATAGGTAATTGGCTGGGTTTCACCTTCGGGTTAACGCCGATTTGGGAAAAATCATCCCGATAAAATGATATATCCAACAACCCCAATGGTTCTTTAATATTTAAACGCTCATGCATTTTTTGTGCGATCCAAACACCGCCAGTATGAATTCCTATCATGACCGGATTTTCAATACCCCGATCAGTAATGGTTTTTTTTAATGCTTGTTCAAGTTGATCAAGCAAACCCTGAATATTTAATCTGTTTATCATTATTTTAAAGCTTGTTCGTTTAACCAAGATTGTAGGATTAACTGGGCTGCCAGTTGATCCTGCACTTGCCAAAGTTTAGCAGCATTCACGCCAATGTCATCAAATAACAACTGTTTTGCTTCGAATGTCGACAATTTTTCATCCATGGTAAACACCGGCAATTGGTATCGGCCTTCCAACTGTCGGCAGAATTTTAACATCTTGGGAGTAATCGGGTTATCTTTGCCATCATCTTGACGGGACAGACCAACCACCATTCCACCTGGCTGCCATTCCTCTACCAAATTGGTAATTTTTTGCCAATCCGGCTGTTGATTAATTGAGGATATGGTCTGCAAAGGACTTGCCGTGCCCGTTAATAACTGACCAACAGCGACTCCTATTTTTTTACTGCCAAAATCAAATCCCAAATAAGTGCTTTCGGCATTTACTGTTTCTGTCATGATGATTCTTAACCATGCCCGGCAGGAATCGTCAGTGTACTAATATCCACACCCAACTGGCCTGCTGCAGCATTCCAACGCTGGCCTACTGGTGTCCCAAAAATAATCTGATCATCACAAGTTGTATGCAGCCAGGAATTGGCAACAATTTCTTCCTCCAGCTGCCCGAGCCCCCAGCCAGCATAACCCAATGCTACCAGAAAGTTATTGGGACCTTCATCATGAGCAATTGCTTCAAGGATATCCTTGGAAGTAGTCAAGGAAAGTGTTTCTGAAACAGCTACCGTCGAATCCCACTTGCGGTCCTGCTCCCGACTATGGATGATAAAACCACGATCCTGTTGAACCGGCCCGCCATAGAATATCGGGATTTTGTTTGTTTCTGGATTGACTGGCTGCAAATCCATTTGTTGAAAAATATCTTCCAACTTCAAATCTCCAGGTCGGTTAATGGTTATTCCCAAGGCTCCTTCTTCATTATGTTGACACATCAACGTTACTGAATGGAAAAAATTGGGATCCGCCAAATTCGGCATCGCAATCAAAAATTGATTATTTAAATAAGTTATTTCATTCATCTTTATTTTTACTCTGTTGAACCTCGCTTATCAGCAAAATTGAATATTAATTGAACTCTTTTCACCCAAATTACATCTCTAAGCAGTATTTGGGAATGATAAAATTAGGGTCAAATATTTTTTTATCAATACCTTCAATTTAGCATTTTCTTAAGATTGAGTTGCTACAATCAATATAGACTCAGTAAAAACAATAAAATTCCGGCACTGTAGAAGCATTCCATTTTAACTACAAATATTAACAAAATGACCGTCTTATCAAGACCTCAGTTTATTGAAGCAATCAAGCAGAACTGCCGCAATCACAGCCAGCTAAGTACGCTTTTATTTGCTGAAATTAATCATGCCACGCAGGTTATCAGCCTTATCCAGGGACTTGAAGCGGAAGAAAGCCTGATACAGTCAGTTGAAAAATTTATTGTTAATAGTGTTTCTCAATATCAAGACAGTCAAATTGGCAGAATTGAGAGCAACCGGTTTGGCATTATTTTACCGCTTCCTGTTGAAGACAGCCTTGATCTCGCACACCATCTAACCAGAAAGCTGGATCAACAACCTGTCACATTAACGGCAGCACACATTACCCCAAACTTATCATCGGCGTAACCCCTTTAGCGCCCGTTACAACCGAGCCTGAGTTGGCCATTGCTGCTGCTGATGAAGCCTTATACCAAGCTAGACGCATTGGCCACAGCATTGTTCAGTTAATTGAGCCGGATGATCCCAGACTCAGGCAATATCAGCAATTTCTTAAATTATTGCCACAACTTCGCAAAGGTTTAAGAGAAAAAGCTTTTATTCTTTATACGCAACCGATTATTGCTCTAAATGGACAACAAACTATAAAAAAAGCTGAGGTATTACTCAGGTATCGTGATGAAAACATTGCCATCCATTTACCCGAACGCTTCTTGTCAACGGCCGGATTATTTCATGTCAGCCGGGAAATAGATCTCTACGTTGTCCATCATTTTTGCCGGTTCATACAAAAAAACCCCGATCAAAAAACCATGTATTCCATTAATATTTCTGGAAATACAGTGCGTTACACACCATTTTTTACTTTTGTTGAACGCGAATTTCAATTTCACAGAGTTGACCCTGAAAAAGTCTGTTTTGAAATGACTGAAAATGTAGCTGATAAGGATATGTTTCATGCAACAAAACTGATGTCTTTATTGAAAAAGCAACTGGGCTGCCATTTATCTCTTGATGATATTGGAATTGGCTCCAGCAACTTGTCTAATCTTCCCCGCTTCAATGTCGATTATTTCAAAATTGATGGCTCCTATATCAAGAAAATGCTTGATGACCCTTATTCTGAACTGGTCGTACAATTTATCACAACCGCTGCCAAGCAATTAAAAAAAGAGGTTGTCGCTGAATATGTTGAACAACCGGAGCAGCTGGAAAAACTAATTAGCATGGGCGTCGATTACGCCCAAGGATATTTACTCGGAAAACCAGAAATTCTGTTCGATCCGGCTGAACTCGAAGCTGTTGCGTAACTAACAAAGAAGGTTATCTGGTCGACATTCCGGATTCATCAGAAAACTGCCAGACGCGGGTAATCACTAAAACATCCAGTTCCTTGCGCAATTCTTTGGGTAATGGCGCAAATGGCGCGCTCATGGTAACAATCCGTTTTGCTGCATCATCCAAAGCTTTATTGCCCGAGGAACGGCTGATACGAATACTGTAAATACTACCATCCTGCTTAACCCCAACATCCATTACCAATGAGCCTTTAAAATTCTTTTTTCGGGCAATTTCCGGATAATTCAGATTTCCGGTTCGTTCAACCTTGCGTTGCCAATCCAGAATATATTGTGCTGCGAGATATTTGTGGGTGCTCACAGAATTAACAAACTTGATCCGGCTTTCTTCAGCATTTTTCTGACTGTATCGAATTTTTGCACCCAATTTAGCAATTTGCTTAACGAGCGTATCAGTCGAAAGTTGCGGCTTATTATCTTCAATCTTTGTTTCTGCTTTTTTTGCGGAATTGATTTTCACATCAGATTGGGTTTGCGTCATCACCCGTTTGGAATGCACCACTTTTTTCTGTTTTAGGTTTCTTTTCAGGTCTCTTTTTTGACTGGCGCCATCGCTGGGTAATTGTTGCTTGGGAGGGGTTGGTTTCTGATAGGTCTCCCCTGCACCCACCTGGTTATCGGGCGCTAAATAATGTGCTTTTTTTGGGGCATTTTTTGCCACCGTCTGAGTTATTGTTATCTCGATTGATTTATTAATTTTTTCCGGCAGATCAACACTAAAATTCACGCTCAAAATCAAAATAACATGAATAACTGCCGCCAAAAACAGCGCCACCAGTAAACTATCGCTGACGGAAACGGGAGGGGGCGTTATAAAAGGGGATTGAGTAGTCATGCTTTATTCAAGGTTTCTTCAATATGATCCATTAATTCACCGCTAATATTCAAACCAAACTGGGCATCAAGTTCTTGAACGCAAGTAGGGCTGGTAACATTAATCTCCGTCAAATAATCACCTATAACATCAAGACCAACAAAAACCAAACCTTTTTTTGCCAATTCCGGACCCACTTGATCAGCTAGCCATTGATCCCTTTCAGTTAATGGCCTGCCTTCGGCGCTGCCGCCAGCGGCAAGATTCCCCCGGGTTTCCCCTGATGCTGGTATTCTGGCCAATGCATACGGAACTACCTTACCATTAACCAGCAAAATCCGTTTATCCCCTTGTTTGATTTCAGGCAGGTATTTTTGCGCCATCACCATTCGCGTTCCATGTTGAGTCATTATTTCCAAAATCACACTTAAATTTGGATCGCCCTGATATAAATGGAAAATCGAAGCGCCGCCCATACCATCCAACGGCTTTAGAATCATTTCCTGATGTTCCTGCAAAAACTCCCGTATTCTTACACTATCGCGCGTAACCAGCGTATCAGTACAACACTCAGGAAACCATGCCGTATAAATTTTCTCGTTGGCATCTCTTAACGCCTGGGGTTTATTAACAATATAACAACCCGCCTCTTCAGCTCGTTCTAAAATATAGGTCGCATAAATATATTCCTGATTAAATGGCGGATCTTTACGCATGATAATAGCATCCAGAGTTTCTAATTCCAGTACTTGCTCATTTGTAAATCTAAAAAAATCTTCCGGCCGTCTTTGTACGGTTAATGTGCGGGTTCGTGCGTAAGCCCTGCCATTCCGCAAAAACAGATCATTCAATTCCATGTAATGCAGTTCCCAATTCCGCTTCTGTGCTTCTAACAACATAGCGAAACTGGTATCTTTATTGATATTAATATCAGCAATGGGATCCATTACCATGCCAAGTTTTATGGTCACGAAATATTTGCTCCTGAATTTGAGTCCGCCATTGAAAAAAATATTCAATTGTAGAAATATTGCTTATACTAACAGATAAATATTTTTCAGATAATGGATTTCAACACCCCATCCTGATTTTTTTATTTACCTTTATACTAAAATTTGTTATAAAGATCGGCTAAATTTGAAATAGGCAATTACTCGAGGTCAATCATGTCTAAAGTTTGTCAAGTGACTGGAAAACGCCCAATCACTGGAAATAATGTATCGCATGCACATAACAAAACCAGAAGACGTTTTAACCCTAATCTACATCGCCATAGATTCTGGGTGGAAAGTGAAAATCGCTGGGTGCGCTTAAGGGTTTCTACCAAAGGCATGCGAATAATTGATAAAAAAGGTATTGATACGGTGCTGGCTGATATCCGTAAACGCGGCGACAAGGTCTAAGGAGAATTAAAATGCGCGATAAAATAAAACTGGTTTCTAGTGAAGGTACTGGGCACTTTTACACAACAACCAAAAATAAAAGGACTATGCCTGAAAAAATGGAAATCAAAAAGTATGATCCTGTTGTCCGCAAACACGTAATTTACAAAGAAGCAAAAATCAAATAAATAAATTTTCGGGACAAAGATTACAAAAAACGGGAGATTAACCTCCCGTTTTTTTGAAGCAAAAGGTTGACAAATAATTCAGGTTTTTGGAGCTTTAAATTTATCAAGCACCTGTTTCAACTTTTCCGTTTGCTTAAGTAAGATCCGATAATCCTTATCCAGCTTCTGCTTTTCTTGCAACAAATTTTCGTTTTCCATTTTTAGACGATTATTTTCCGCCCTTAATATTTCAACTTCAGTATTCGAATCACTTAAACCAATACTTTCAACTGTTTTTGACTCGACTTCAGGTTCTTGCATCAGAAATATTTCCTGACCATCATTCTCTTCAACTTCAAAAACCGATGTTTGACTTAAAAATGATTCAGGAACTGCATTAATACCCCCTTCCAGCACCACTGCATCAAACTTGTTTTTAATCAGTAAATAGGCAGCAGTACTACTCTCCCTACCATCTTCACAGATCACAACAATTTTATTTTTTCGTTTTAATGTTTTTAGCTGCATCCGCAGTGAAAACAGCGGAATATTCGTGCTATTTTCAATATGCTTTTGTTTAAACTCATCAAATGCGCGAACATCAAGCAATAAACAATTGTTATCTGAATAAACCTGTAACTCCTGAATGCTAATGTAAGTCAGAATCTCGTTTTTTATCAGGGTTACAAACCTTTCTGTATCCATCCTCAGCAATTCCATGTCGGTTATTGCTGTAACGGAAACATTTCGAGGATTTCCAGAAATAATGGCATCTTCCCCGAAGGTATCGTTGACGCCAAGTTTTGCCAGGGTAATTTCTCTGGCATTTGGCGAAGGCTTGCGTGTTAACACACATTCCCCGGCTTTAATAAAAAAATAATAGTCTGCCGGCTCATCCTGACCAACAATCTTCTCACCTTTTTCAAATGAAATTTCTTGAAAACCCATCAGGATTTTTTGCAAATTGGCAGCTGGTAAACGTTGAAAAATTGGCGATTTTAATAACTGCCCCATCCAATCGCCATCATTCTCTTCAACTTCATCGTCTATCATAAAACTACTCTCTCCACTAAAAACTTCTGCGGGTGGCTGCTTAATCAGTTCCGCCGCAATCTGAATAAAACGAATATCATTTTTTGCAACTGCATCAATTTTACGAGGAATTTGATGCGCTAAAGCAAATTTTCCACTACTGGAATTTGCCGCTATTTCTTCCACAATAAACTCATCTGATTGAAGCCAAACCACACCTTCAATTAGATAAAAAAGATCCGTTGTTTGCTCGCCTCGTTTAAATAATAATTCACCCGATTTCGCATGCTGAACCGTCATTTCATTACAAATAGTTTCAAAATAACTGCCAGGCAAGGTATTAAGCGGTGTCAGCCTGCGAATTGCGGTGCCATCTTCTGACTTTGGGTCCACTGCCATCAAATTATGCTTGCAATAATTGAATAATCCTTTAATGATAGATGAATCTGTTTGAATTTGACTAATACTCGAGATGTTTTGAACAATTTTTTGCTGACTTTGTCGACTGTCTTTTATTTTTAATAAAATCTTTAAGGATACACTGTGAACTTCAAAGCTTTATTCTTTACCTCAATTTCCTGCCTGATTTTGGGCTTGCATTTTTCGTCTGTTATGGCCGCTTTACCTGCCGAAATACCCGGCCAACCTTTACCTACCTTGGCGCCAATGCTTGAAAAAAGTATGCCTGCCGTGGTCAATATCTCAACTACAACAAATATCCAAATACGTGAAAACCCGTTAATGCGGGATCCTTTTTTCAGACACTTTTTTCAACTTCCTAATCGCCCTCTTAGACGTCAAAAAAACAGCTTGGGATCGGGAGTTATTATTGATAAAGATCGCGGGCTGGTTTTAACAAATAATCATGTTATTAATAAAGCTGACGAAATTCTCGTTACTCTAAAGGATGGGAGACAACTTGCGGCAAAGTTGTTAGGTACCGATCCCGAGGCTGATGTTGCAGTCATTCAAATCCCGGCTAATAACCTGACCGAACTGCCCATTGCTGACTCGGATAAACTGCGGGTCGGTGATTTTGTCGTCGCGATTGGCAACCCATTCGGCTTGGGACAGACCGTGACATCCGGCATCGTAAGTGCACTGGGGCGAACCGGGCTTGGTATTGAAGGTTATGAAGATTTTATCCAAACAGATGCCTCGATTAATCCAGGAAACTCGGGAGGAGCACTGGTTAATTTACGTGGTGAATTCATTGGAATGAATACCGCTATCCTGGCTCCAAGTGGCGGCAATGTTGGCATTGGCTTTGCCATCCCTTCAAATATGGTGATGACCATTATGCAATCTTTGGTGAAACACGGGGAAGTGCGTCGTGGTTTACTTGGCGTAACAACGCAGGATTTAACTAAAGAACTGGTTAAAGCTTTTGGATTAAAATCCAGACATGGAGCCATTATCAGCCGCGTACAAGCTAATTCGCCAGCGGCTCAAGCTGGATTAGCGCCAGGAGACATTATCATGGAAGTAAATGGTCGCAAAGTTAAGAGCAGCCATGAAATTCGCAATATTATCGGGTTGCTACAAATTGGTGACCGTGCAGAAATTAAAATTCTGCGGGATGGCAAAATTCAGACTGTTAGTGCTATTATCGGCAAACCTGTTCGTCCTCACCTGGCAGGAAAGCATGTTCACTATACCTTGAAAGGAACCATATTGGGCACGACAGAGAAAAACCAGATTGAGGGTGTCGTTTTTGAAAAAATTGATACTTCTAGCTATGCATGGAAGGCAGGCTTGAGACCTGGCGATGTTATTGTTTCTGCCAATCGTTACCGCACCAGGAATATTGGCGAACTCAGACGTGTGGTTGACCCTCGCAGACCTCTGTTAATAAATATACAACGGGGTGGCGAAGCATTTTTTCTGGTGCTGAAATAAAACCATGAATAAACAACGAACTTTTTTACCCCTGAATATTGCAGTCCTGGTAGTTTCAGATACCCGCACTGAAGCCGATGATGTTTCTGGAAAAACATTGGTTGAGAAACTACAGGCCACCGGACATAAACTGGCAGAAAAAAATATTGTTCCTGATGATATCTATGCCATTCGTGCGGCAGTTTCAAACTGGATCGTCAATGAAAAAATCAATATCATTTTAACGAGTGGCGGTACAGGAGTAACAGGACGCGACGGCACCCCAGAAGCTATTACACCTTTGCTTGATAAAGTACTGGATGGCTTTGGAGAAACATTCCGGATGATTTCATGGCATGATATCAAAACCTCAACCATTCAATCCCGTGCAATAGCGGGCGTTGCTAATGGCACTTATATTTTCTGCCTGCCCGGGTCGTCTGGCGCCTGCCGGACTGCCTGGGATGAAATTATCAAAGAACAACTGGATTACCGCACTCGTCCGTGTAATCTGGTGCAATTAATGCCCCGACTTTTGGAAAAATAATATGCGTTATAATTTTTTGTTTTTAGCTGCTTGTTGTGGCTTCCTCGGTGTTGGTTTTGGTGCATTTGGCGCTCACGGGTTAAAATCCATTTTATCCTCAGAAATGCTTGTTGTTTATAAAACTGGAGTTATGTATCAGATGTGGCATGCATTGGGCCTGGGTTTAATTGCTGTCTTGCTTAAGCTTTCGACACAACCCAAACTTCTTATCTGGGCCGGCTGGTCAATGTTTTCCGGAATCATTTTATTTTCTGGCAGCCTTTACCTAATGGCTATTTCCGGCATGAAATGGCTGGGCATGATCACCCCGTTAGGCGGTCTTGCATTTCTGGCAGCATGGTTGCTGGTCGGTATTTATGCCTACCAGTTTCAAAATGATTAATAACATTAACCAAAAGAATATTTAACTTTAAAGAGGCTGATAAATGATGCGTGAGGGCACCCCGCAAACGGTATATTTAAAAGACTACACTCCGCCGGAATATTTTATCCATAGTGTGGATCTTAATTTCATGCTAGACGATGAATCAACCCTTGTTGTTTCCAAACTGATAATGGAACGCAACCCTGAAAGCCCAAAAAACAGTAACAACCTGGAACTTGCAGGCGAAAACATGGAATTACTCAAAGTTTCGCTTGATGATAAAACCCTTGAGCAACATCAATATCGAACCACGCCTGAACAACTTATCATTAATGAGGTACCCCAGAATAATATCTTTACTCTGGTTATTGAAAACCGAATTAACCCTAAAGCCAACAGTGCTTTAGAAGGCCTATACGTTTCCAATAATATGCTTTGTACCCAATGTGAAGCGGAAGGTTTTAGAAAAATCACTTATTTCCTGGATCGGCCTGATGTGATGACTCGCTTTACTTGTCGGCTGGAAGCAGACAAAAAGCGCTATCCGGTCCTGCTCTCTAACGGCAATAAAACTGGCCAGGGCGATTTGCCCAATAATCGCCACTGGGTGAGCTGGGATGACCCTTTCGATAAACCCTGTTATTTATTTGCCTTGGTTGCAGGCCAACTGGAATGTTATTCCGACACTTTCTTCACCCACTCTGGCCGTGAAATTAGCTTGGAAATATTTGTTGAAGCTGACGACCTGGATAAATGCAGCCACGCGATGGATTCCTTAAAAAAGGCCATGCGCTGGGACGAGCAGGTTTATGGCCGTGAATATGATCTAGATCTCTACATGATTGTAGCTGTCAGCCATTTTAATATGGGGGCTATGGAAAACAAGGGACTGAATATTTTTAATACGAAATTTGTCCTGGCTCGGCCCGATACAGCAACGGATAGTGATTATGAGCACATTGAAGGCGTTATTGCCCATGAGTACTTTCATAACTGGACAGGCAATAGAATTACTTGTCGGGATTGGTTTCAATTAAGCTTAAAAGAGGGGTTGACCGTATTTCGCGATCAGGAATTTACTGCTGACCAAACATCGCGCGCAGTAAAACGCATTGAAGATGTTAATACACTGCGTACCCGACAATTTTCCGAAGATGCCGGCCCGCTTTCCCACCCGATTCGTCCTGACTCTTATATTGAAATCAATAATTTTTATACATTGACGGTTTATGAAAAAGGCGCAGAAGTAGTTCGCATGCAACATACCTTGCTAGGTGCGGAAGGTTTCCGCAAAGGAACTGATCTGTACTTTCAACGTCATGACGGACAAGCAGTAACTTGTGATGACTTTGTCAAAGCAATGGAAGATGCCAATCATGTCGATTTTTCCCAATTTCGCCTCTGGTATTCTCAAGCTGGAACGCCCAGAATAACAACTGAACAACAATATGATCCTAAACAAAAAACGCTTACATTAACCTTCAAACAATCCTGCCCTGCAACTCCTGGTCAAGCAGAAAAAAAACCTTTGCACATCCCGATAAAAATTGGTTTTCTTGACAGCTCAGGAGGCGCAATGCCAATTCAAATAAGTCGTGAAGATACAAAGCCAAAGCTGGAAACCATTCTTGAGTTAAAACAACAAGATCAATCCTTCATTTTTGAAAATCTTCCGGAAAAACCTATTCTCTCCCTGCTCCGCGGTTTTTCAGCGCCAGTCAAACTGACTTTTGAGCGAAACCTGGAAGAACTGGCCTTTCTGCTTCGTTATGATCAAGACACCTTTAATCGCTGGGAAGCTGGGCAACTACTCACCAGCGAAATCATTCTCGGTCTGGTTAATGATATTCAGACCAAAAAACCACTAGCACTTAAGGAAATTGTTATTGATGCCTTTCAGTTTTTATTACAACAATCATGGGATGATTTATCTTATTTTTCGCTACTACTCAATCTCCCGGAAGAAAGTTATCTGGCCGAACAAATGGCTATTGTTGATGTGGTCGCCATCCATCAAGCACGTGAATTTGTAAAACTGACCTTAGCAAACCACCTCCACAACGAATTTACTGCTTTATACAACAACTTTCATCGCGATGATTCCGGTAAATTTGACGCCTTCAGCATTGGTTGCAGACGTATTAAAAACACCTGCCTTGGTTTTTTGGGTAAACTGGAATCTGATACCGTGTTTCAGTTGGCTGAAAACCAGTTTAAAACGGCTAATAACATGACCGACCAGATTTCAGCTTTATCGGTAATTGTAAATAGCCAACATCCATCGAAAGACGCTTGTTTGAATGATTTTTATCAACAATGGCAAAATGAAGACCTGGTCATTGACAAATGGTTTACGCTCCAAGCAACCAGCTGCATGCCCGATACCTTCAATGTCATCAATGAACTCATGCAACATGAGGCGTTTGACCTTAAAACCCCTAATCGAGTCAGAGCCTTGATTGGCGCCTTCAGTCAAGCCAATCCCTTACATTTTCATGCCGAAAACGGTCAAGGCTATCGATTTCTGGCTGATCAGGTAATTGCCTTAAACACCTTGAACCCACAAGTTGCCTCAAGAATGCTCGGTGCATTGACGCATTGGCATCGATTTGATGAAAACCGCCAACGACTGATGAAGACCGAACTGGAAAGAATTATTCATACGCCTAATATTTCCAAAGATGTCTATGAAGTCGCCAGTAAAAGCCTTTTGTAGAATCTTTATACTTCGCGCGGTTACCAATACGGAATTTATAACGCACTGATTGTTGTCGAGAGCAAGGCACTAAAACAGGCGCATAGCAAGCTACGCAACTGTTTTAGTAACGCAGCTATCGGCAAAAACTCAGTGCGTTAAAAATCCGTAGTCGTGACCGCGCGAAGTATATTCACGAAAGCTACTGCTCAAAGAGCGGTAAATCTATATAATAACAGTAACATTCGATAAAAATCGAAGCTCTATTTAGAGAGTCTCTGTGCAAATCTGACAGAGATAGATTTCAGATCCTTTGATTTTTGTTCAGGACAGCGTAAAAAGTAAAAAACAATAAAGAGGAAACCATGCGGAACTGGAAATTGTTACCTGTTTTCATAGGTGCGGCAATCTTAACGGCTGTTATCGCCTATGTTACATTCTATTTTATATTTCTGGAGCTATTTGTAGACCTTTGGTGGTTCCGCTCCCTGGAATTTGAAGGTTATTTCTGGCTTAGACTGCTTTATCGTTTTATTTTTTCCGGCGCAATCACGCTGCTTTTTTTCATCATTTTCTTTTTCCATTTCTGGATTGCCTCGCGTTACCTTGGGCTAAATCCTCCAGATGAAATTCTAGCAGACCTGGATCAACACAAACGTTTCCAGCGTTTTGCTGACATGTTCATGAATGGCTCGGTAAAAATCTATACGCCATTATCATTAATTTTAGCGATTGTTATCGCAATTCCTTTTTATCATCAATGGGAATCGGCCATTTTATACTTTTTTGGCCGTGCATCCGGTATTTCAGAACCGGTCTACGGAAACGATGTTAGCTTTTACATGTTCTCGTATCCGCTTTACATGTTAATTCAACAAGAATTATTGACTACAGCATCGCTATTATTTATTTTAGTTGGCGCATTATATTGGCTGGAACACATTTTTGTCCCCGCCCAGAACAGAGAATTTCCACTCGGAGCAAAAATACATTTAACCATTCTGTTAGGTTTTGTGGTGCTTTTTGTGGTCTGGGGCTTTTTACTGGATCGCTTTTCTCTTTTATATGTTGACAGCCACGAACCGGTTTTCTTTGGTCCCGGCTTCGTGGAATTGCGTTATCAACTACCGTTGATATGGCTAAGCATCATTACATTTATAGCCATCGCAGTAACTTTCGCTATTTTTATTTTTTCTAAAGAACACCGCACCAAAGTTCCTATAATTGTTTCAATCGTTGCTTTTGCCTGCGTTTTAGGACTCCAGAAAGTACAACTTATTCCGGACTTGATCAATACTTTCATTGTCAAACCAAACCCGGTTAAGGCTGAAGGCAGCTTCATGAAAAACAATATCGTTGCCACTTTAGCAGCTTATGATCTGGAAAAAATTAATATCATCAACTATTCCGTCAAACTTGACGCAACTGAGGATATTGAAAGATGGAGCTCGCAAAAGCATTTCTCCAACATCCCGGTTTGGGACCGGGAAATGTTATATGACGGTTATCTACAATTACAAGGCATTAGGCCTTATTACAGCTTTCCCACTGTCGATGAAGACCGTTACTTTATAGACGGCCATTTTCGACAGGTCAATTTGGCCGCAAGAGAAATGAACATTACCAAACTTCCGGTTGAAGCCCAGAACTGGGAAAACACTCATTTACGTTACACTCATGGCTATGGTGCGGTCGTTACACCTGCCGCACAAGATGCGGGAAAACCAATTATCTGGTATTTACGTGATCTTAATATGTATTCCCCTGTTGGTTTTTCGGTTAAAGAACCCAACATCTACTATGGCATGGAACAATATGAATACGCTATAGTGCCTAACAAGTTAGACATTGAGGGCTTGGCGGGAAGCGGCAAAAAAGTAGACCAAACGGCAAAAAAATATACCGGTAGTGGCGGCGTACCCATTCCTTCACTATTCAGGAAAATGTTATTTGCTTTTTATTTTCACGACGAAAAGATTTTCTTTTCCACCAACATTAGCAGAAATAGCAAAATGCTGATTCGTCGTAACATCATAGAGCGAATCAACACACTGGCACCTTTTCTACATTTAGACAAAGATCCTTACCTGGTCATTTCTAAAGACCGTTTTTACTGGATTCAAGATGCCTACACGCTTTCCAATTATTATCCGGTTTCCAAACTTGCAGAAGATGACTTCTTAGACGGAGAACATGATTTTAACTATATCCGCAATTCAGTAAAAATTGCTGTTGATGCCTATTCTGGAAAAACAAGGTTCTATATTTCCGACCCTTCTGATCCGATAGTATTGGCCTATAGCCGGGCATATCCTGGTGTTTTTCATTCATTACAAGAAATGCCTGAAGAACTACAATCCCATCTTCGTTACCCCAGGGATCTTTTTTATTTGCAAATGAAGGTTTATGCTAAATATCATCAAACAAACCCTGATTTGTTTTATGAACAAGCGGAAACCTGGGAATATGCTGAAGTTGAGCAAAAACCTCTGCTGCCTTATTACATCACCATGGATTTCGGTTTTTGCGGCGACAGAGAAGAATTTGTCATGATCAACCCGATGACTCCTATTAACAGAGACAATCTCAGCATGGTAGGCGTTGCTGGTATTATGGATAAAAAAGGCTGCTCCTCCCTCTACACGCCAGGCATTTCCATTTACAAATTTAACAAAGATGTCCAGGTTAATGGACCCGCTCAGGTTGTCGCATTAATTGATCAGGACCCCGAAATCTCCGCACAATTCACCTTGTGGGATCAACACGGCTCCCGAGTAGTTAAAGGCAGGATGATTATCTTACCTATCGGCCAAGGGCACTCAGTGCTTTATGCCCAGCCTATTTACATGATTTCAACAAAAACCAAAATACCTGAATTGGTCAGAGTCATCGTTTCAATAGGTAATGAAGTGGTGATGGATAAAAGCTTGTGGAAAGCCTTTAGTCGCTTAAAACAGAAATTTATCCGCAATGTAAGAGAAGGAAAAAACCAAAACATCTCAAAACCTTCAGATAAGGAAGATACTTTATAGCTTAATGAAAAAGTCTGAAAACTCATCAGGCCACCATAC
>JALSJK010000061.1 GCA_026989395.1 Methylomonas sp. | reverse complement strand
CACCAGTAGATGAACATGATCCTTACTCACTACTCCTTTCAAAATTTCAATCTCAAAAAAGTATCGCAGATAAATCTGACCGCCTAAAGGCGGTGGTTTTAACCTTAAAGGAGACTAATAAAACTTCCCTCCCCCTTGTTACCTGTTTTATTTATTGTCCGCCAAAGCATTATGCTTCCCAGGGAAACTGACCGGTTTGCACATAACGGCTGATCTTCTCCCGGTTATTGCTATCCATAAACATTTCATTGTTTGCCTCTATCGCCTGATATTTTGCTTTAACAATAGAATCATTTAACGAAAGCATATAATTTTTATATTTTGTGATCGCGGGTTTTGAAATACGCCTGAGTCGAAGTAAATGTTTCCGCAATAAAGAATCGCTGTTTTCATCACAGGCATCAACCAGCCCCCAGGAAAGTGCCTGTTCTACGGATATGGGTTTATTGAGTAACGTCATATAATTTGCTTTATTATGCCCAATGCGACGAATCAAAAAAGGCAAGACACAGGCAGGAAATAAACCGAATAACAATTCTGACAGGCTGAATGAGGCGCTCTCATCGGCAAGCACAATATCACAAGCGGAAACAAAACCGACGCCACCTGCGTTCGTTTTCCCTCGCACATGAGCAATCGAAATATAAGGCCCCGTCGCCAGCTCGATCCAAAGCGCATACAACATCTCCGGATCATGCTCTTTACTGTTATCTTTCCCTGCTACCCTGCTTTTTTCAATCTCCTTAAAATCTGCCCCAAAGCAAAAAATATCTGGCAAACCTTCCAGCACGACAATGCTACACATTTCACCATATATTTTAAGCGCGTGCCGACATTCACGAACCAATGGGGCATTGATGGTATTTCCCGCTTCGGGTCGATACAACTTCAAGTAACAAACCGAATCTTCTGCTCTTACCTGTATCGTTTGATAGCTCATTGAACCCACTCATACAAACGATGATATTCTTTGATTTCTTTTAAAAACAAACGAGGAAAACCCATTGACTCACGCACGCCACTCATAAACCCGATATCCGGTTTCACATTTCTTGTGCCAAATCGAACCGTAGCACTTTTTTCTATCACCGCATCATACTCATCCATTGACAACCGGTAGCGCTGATTTAATTTTTCCGTTATACCAAAAGTCTTCATACGTGCTTGACTTTCCGGCATCACAACACCACTGAAAAACTCGGAACAACAACCCGACCCATATGAAAAACACCCGATTCTTTTCGGTGAATCAAACATGCCATTTCCAATGATGCTGGCCAAAGACAACGCGGTGGTCGCACCCATGATATTACCCACCCGCTGACAGTAAACAAGCCCGGGGAATACCCGCTCGTCAAAGTCCTCTTCAATGGCATCGGCTTTTGTCTTAAACATTTTTCGCATCATGGTTCGATGGGCTCCCTTGATCATTCCCCCGAAGGGGGTATGAAAGGCAAGATATGAAAAACTCTCCCGATAATCGGCCCCCGGAACCCGTTTTTGATATTCGGAAAATGATTGCGCCAAACAATCCAGATATGACAACAAAGACAAATCCGAATCCCCCGCTTCACTGTCCGCGACAGGCCGACAGGTATCCATAACTTCAAACCCATAATATCCATTTGCACCGACATCAATTTGAAACACATCAGGACGATCACTCACCAGCATCGCTGCGGCACCCGCACCGGAACTGGGTTCTGCGAATGACCAGCCTTCCGATAACACCCCGCCACCCTCGGCCACCAGAAATCGGGAAATATCGGTCGCAATCACCAATACCTTGGCACCAGGAGACACTTGCGATAACACAAAGTTTACGCCCATCTGTAACCCGGCTGTTCCTGAATAACACGCACTTTTAATTTCAAACAGGCGACAGTTTCGATTCAGTCCCAGATAATCCTGCATATAGGCACTCATGGATTTCCCAAAATCAAATGAAGATTCTGTACAGGTAATCAGCATCTCAATACGATCTTTTTCATGTTCACTGAGTGCATCAATAATCGGTTTTGCCGCATTGACACCTAACGAAACAGGGTCTTCATAAGGCAAAGCCACTGATTTTTCTTTCATTAATAAATTATCAAATCTCGTCTTGTCCAGACCACGGTGGCTCGCTAGCTGGTCAACATCCAAATAAGCACTACCACCAAAAATATTCAGCATTTCAATTCCAACCGATTGCATATCACTATCCTTTTACTTTGATTAAGCTCTAATCAACACACATTAACTATGACGATGACGGCCTGTGACTAACCACCGTTTTGAAAAACGATACTGGAATTAATACCACCAAACCCAAATGAATTACTCATTGCAAACTTTATTCTGCATTTTTCAAACGTTGCCCCGCTAAAGCGGAGATCAGAGTCAATGGGGTTTTCCAGGTTTTTATTGGGATGGATAAACCCATCTTCCATTTGCAAAACAGACGCAATCAGTTCGACAACCCCGGCGGAATATAAACAATGCCCGGTCAGCCCTTTGGTCGAATTGATCCGGAGTTCTGATAAATGATCCCCGAATACCTGTTTAATCGCCTCCACTTCGGTCGCATCGCCCAACGGCGATGAACTGCCATGCGCGTTCAGGTAATCAACGTCCCCCGCCGACATTCCCCCTCTCTGCAATGCCATCGTCATGGCGCGGGCTTCTCCCGCCGCATTGGGTGCCGTTGTGCGAGTACCATCCAGATTCAATGCCGCACCCCGTATTTTTGCGCGCACAACTCCCTCCTGCTCCGAAGCCATATCACAGGATTGTAAAATCACGCAGGCACTCGCCTGACCAAAAATAAATCCGGCATGCCCAGCGTCGAAAGGACGCGATGCCTCACTCGGCGTTTCAAACGTATTCTCCCTGACCATTGCACCCACATTAACGAAACCCTGTAATTCCATGGGTGACAAATCTGCAACGACACCAGAGACAAGACAAGTATCAACAATACCGGACTGAATTAGCTGTACTGCTTTTACAAGGCCCACATTGCCACTGGCCGAAGCACCACCTACAACGAAGCCTTCTCCTTTGATTGAAAATATTTCGCTAAGTACGCCAACTTGATGAGAGTCCAGAAACTGTAATGCATACCTCGGTGACAGATATTCCGGATCAGCTTCAAAGCTCGCCTGTAACCCGTATCGATAATTCTGGGTGGTATTTTCTCCAGTAACAATCACCCCTAGGCGCTCCGGATCATTCGCCCGGGCAAACATTCCCGAATCCTGCCATGCTTCCAGCGCCGCCAATACGGATGCCTGAATTGAAAAAGACGATCGGCGCGCGCAATGCCGAGCTTTTTGTAAAATCTCATCCGGAAGATCAGAATAACGATAAAGATCATCAAGAAATGAAAAATTTTTTATTTCAGCACCCATATCTACCGATAGTTTTGGCCCTTTTCTCACCGCCAACCGGGTGACTCCCGAAATGCCTGATTTAAGGGACTGTTTGAACTCGATAGTATTAGCACCAATGGAACAAACTATGCCCATACCGACAATAGCGATTCCTCTGTCTGATTCCTTTCTCATTTCAGATCCTTGCAATTAGTCAACAGTCAGCTATTACCATCAAAAGCATCAACCAACACATCAACCATTTCCTTAATATTTTCTACGCCCCCAAAACTGACCAAGGGTAACTTTATATCTAATTTTTCCATTGACAGCATGACAATTTCCGTGCGGTCAATGGAATTCGCACCGAGTGATTTAAGATTCTGCTCAATATCGACAGATTCAGAATCAACATCCGGTAACACCTCTGTAATTGCATTTTTTACCACTGAAAATACATTTATTTTTTCCAAAACAGACTCTCCTGTATTCATCTATCATCGAATGACTTCATTGTCGGAATATTTTCTGCCGACCCATTAACCGTAAAGAAACCAATTATCAAATAAAGGACTTCTTGATATTTGATTGATATGGGTTAACGTATTGTCCTTAAGACGGGCATCCTTCATATCCGGCGTTGCCATGACATCCTGTGAAGACCCTGTCATCTCCGAAACCCAATACTGTTGATTGTCAAAAGGGTAAACGGGTAAAGAAAGCTTTCTGACAACATTCCCTTTATGCAATAAATCCCAGGGAATTTTCCCACCTCTCACCCAGCATTGACCCATTTCTTCAAGATTTTTGTCCTGAACGAATTGATGGATTAAATGATGATCAGGCACTTCATTTTTACCTTCTCCCGAATAAACCGGAAGAACAGAGGAATGCATGACATCCCGCATGTGCAGAAAATGCGTCATGCTGGTGATCAGCATTTCACGGTCAGACACGATCATAGCCAACCGGATATTCATTTGGTCTCGCCCAACCTGAAGGGTGTATGCAAAACGAGACAACGACAATGTTTCGTTTACCCTCACATAATCCAACATTTGTTGAACGACGGCTTCAAGTTGTTTCTTGTTTTTTGCAGAAAATACCACAAGCTGAGTTGTCTCAGCATCACTGACATTTTCTTGCTGACTGATATATTCTTCCAGGATGACATGCGCATTCACCCCCCCCATACCAAATGAACTGACGCCTGCCCTGCGCGGTATGGGATAACTGAAACCGTCAGATAATGCCTGCCATTTTTGTGTATTCTGAACAACAAAAAAGGGGCTTCCATCCAATTGTAAATAAGGATTTAATGGATGACTATTGAGATTCTTCACCAGCATTTTATGCTTTAACTGAAGCAACACTTTAATAACGCCGACCACACCCGACGCTAACTCTGTATGACCGATATTTGTTTTAACTGATCCCAGACCGCAATAATTTTCAATCGCCAAAGGCACCCTTTCATCATTTGAATCACCCTCGTGCAGTGATTGGGTAATTAATGATTTGAATGCCATCTTGAGCGCATCAATTTCAATGGAATCACCCAGTTCGGTTCCTGTACCGTGAGCTTCCAGATAAGTGACCGTCCGTGGATCAACATTGGCTTCTTGATACGCTTTTTCCAACAGCTGCGCTTGAGCGACCGGGTTAGGCGTCGTCAGTGAATGTGCGCGTCCACCATGATTCTCCGCACTACCGCAAATCACCCCGTATACAGAATCCCCCTCGTTCTCGGCATTACCCAGCTTCTTTAATATCAGGACTCCGATTCCCTCACTTCTGACAAAGCCATCAGCATGACTCGAAAACGTTTTGCAACGCCCGTCTTTACTCAACATGCCCGCTTTATCATAGGCAATATGTTCAGTGGGCCTCAATAACGTATTAACCCCACCCACAATCGCCATTTCACAACCATCGTTCAGAGCCGCTATTCCACGCCGAATCGCCACCAAAGAACTCGCACAGGCCGTTTCAATGGGTTCACTCGGCCCCCGAAGATCGAGATAATAACTTATCCGGTTCGGCCCGACGGAAGGCTGTACACCGGTTGCCGTAAATGCCTCAATTTCACCGCCGGATTTTTCAACCAGACGGTCATAACCACTGTTTGCAGTACCCATAAAAACAGCAATATTCTTTCCGGAAAGACTTTCCGGGCTATAACCGGCATCCTCGATGGCACGATAGACATACATCATTATCAGCCGTTGGTTGGGATCCATCAGTTCCGCCTCACGATCTGATATACCAAAAAAATCAGGATCAAACTCGGCGATCCCATTAATTACCCCTCCCCGGGGGGCATAGGTTTCACAGTGCGCTGTTGCATCGGCCTCTGTTTTCACGCTTCCACGATCAGCAGGGATTCTGGAAATGCAATCTTTTCCGGACATCAGGTTGCGCCAAAACTCATCAAGATCATCCGCCATCGGCAATTTTCCACTCATCCCGATAACGGCAATACGTTCTTGACTTTTCCTGTTCTCAGAATTTTTTACACTCCTCTCTTGATGATTAATCAAAGAATCTTTATTACCAGCTATAAAATTTCTCTGGTGATATAAAGGTGCTTTTCCCGAAGTTTTACGAATGTTAATTCTATTATCAGCAGAGTGACGCTTTGTGTAATACTGAACAATTGACTCACCAGCATCAGACAACAAGTACGCCGTTAATTTATCCAAGGTATAATTTCCAAACAAAACAGCTGGTGATATTTCAATATCAAAGTGCTGTGAAAGTCGATGTGAAAATTCTGTCAAAAGAATGGAATCATATCCAAATTCAGAAAAATTAGTATCAACCTCCAATAACGCCTGGTTTATTTTTAACTGCTCATTAATAATCTTTTTCAGATCATTACAGATATAAGTCTCAATCCCGGGTATATCGGGTTTATTATCGCATTTGAATACTTCATTTTTCAGGGATTGATCATCCACCATGGGTAATTTATACAAGAACCTGTAACCTGATGATGAAGATCCCTGGTCAATAACCGTGAAGGTACTTTTATTATCTTGTACCAGTGCCTGATAAAATACATTTTCAATAAAATCAATATCGGCGCAGGCTAATTCATCATTTTTATTTTCGGCTTCAGAAACAGATGAATCGAATCTGTTGGCATTACCTGTTAACCTATCAATAACAACCAATCTTCCACAGGTTATCTCCTTATCCTGAAATTCATCCAGGTTGTCTACTTGTGCAACACGACAAATATCATGATGATCACCTTCCATTAATTGTCGTCTAACCATATTCTTGTCAGATAAAAAATGACAGATAAAATCAGGTGTGATGCTTAACCCATCAAGAGCGTCTGAAATCCATGGTGATCCACTGTCTTTTCTATTTTCTCTATTGAATAAAGGATCCGATATTTTCCCCACATAAAAAATGCCCTTTATTTTATCATTTTGAATATTGGTATCCTTCAATACTTTTTCCACAACCGAAGGCTGTAATGAATCAACACTGACATAGTGAATATCACTGTTTACTTCTTTAATCATCTTTAATTTTTTCTTTAAAGACGATATTGATGTGGACAATATTATTATAATGAGTTTCGCCGCATCGGAGCGGGACAAGTAATCCACTAAGAGCCCTCCAATTTCTTCACACTCACACACCAGCAGATAGGTGCCACCATATTTAATTGGACTTATGTCAGGATGGGCAAGGCGATTGTTCGAAACATCCGGGTGCCTGTTATCTTCTTTTTTTGATAACACGGATAGACTTTTTTTCAAACTGGCATCAAGATTATAATTATTGTGGGAATCCGACAAATAGATACTTATTTCATAACCAGTTATTTTTACACAGACATGCCCCTGCTCATCACACAGACTGACATCCATTTTATAGGTGTTACCACGAGATGAGCCACATTTAGCATACCTTATCCAGGCATACATATTTTTTTCCGGAAGTGAAAATATTTCTATTTTTTCAACAGAGACAGAGTGCGCGTCTGCCATAAGAAATAAATCATCCGATTGGTTATTTTCAGTATATTTTTTTGATCTGTCTTTTCCAAGGTTACTGATTCCCTTGACGATGGCTGCTGCTGTTTTGCAAACCAGGATTAATAAAGCCGGGTGTAATACAGGTTCGCTGTTATCGGCAATCAAATCATCCGGCAGGCAATGTTGGATGACCGCTTGACCCTCACAAGAAATAATCCTCTGAATACCCAGCACACTGGGCACACACTCAAGATTTAATAAATCGTAAAGCTCATCACATTGCGTTGAATCAAAGATAGGACCATCGGATTTTTCCAGCAATCCCGTTATATTGATATTTTCAGTTTGAGATTGATCATTGAATGAAGCTTCTCCCTGGACGTGAATTATTTTTTCATGAATATCATGTTGAATAGAATAAATCGAGTAATTAATGGATACAAACTCGTTATTTACACCCAATTCAGTATCATATAAATCAATAGACAACCTGACAGGATCATTCTTGACCGAGACAACCGAAAACCACTTTGTATTATTTAGGTTGATATGAATATGTTTATACGCATCACCCAGTGCAGCCATAATGGCTACTCTGGCCATTTCCAGAAAGACAAAATCTGCCATTGTCGATATCTGCGAGGATGAATTTCGGCTAAAAAAGTATTCGCTACCATCAAATATGGAACAATAAGTCTGTGAAAACAAATCAGACGCATTGATTTGTACAAGTGGATGTATAATCGCAGATGAGCGACTTTCTTTATTAAAGGGTGTGTTATTTTTTCGGGTTACCCGAGGGGACACCCAATATCGCTCTTTAGCGAAGGGATAGGCAGGCAACGAAACTTTGTTTGGACACTTTCCATCATAAAGAACATGCCAATCAACTGACATACCATTAACCCACATCGCTAGATATTTTTCTGTCTTTCCCTCCCGCATCCAGAATGCCAATTGTTCTTCTGTGGTGTCCTCCTCCCCAAAACAAAGTGCAGTTTTATTATTCTTTGCATTTCCTTGATAGCAACCTTCAATACTGCCTTTTTTTTCAGAAAACTTATCTAGTTTTTTTAGCAAACCTGAAACAGAATCAACAACAAAAACAACCCGCTCATTCATGTTGTCTCTGCCCATTTGCAAAGTATAAGATATCTCTGCAAGCTTCGGTGTATCTGGATGACTTCCTGATCCGCCTCTCTTAAGATAGGCGGATAAATTAGAGACCATATCAATCAGGCGATCTTTATTCTTTGCCGAAAGAGGAATAATGGCAGGTTTTATATTATAATATTCGTAGAAACCAAGCTCGGATTGATACTCTTCCAGAACTAAATGTGCATTTGCGCCACTGAACCCAAAAGAACTGATCGCCGCTACACGCTTTCCACACTCCGGCTCACCCCAGTGGTCGTAATTTGTACTGATAAAAAAGGGGGATCGTTCAAGATCCATAATACTATTGGCTTCTTTAAAATGGGCCGTTGGGACATATTTATTATGTTTTAGGCACAATACTGTTTTTATTAAACCGGCTATACCTGCCGCGTAACTGCCATGGCCTATATTCGACTTTACTGAACCCAGCGCACAATATTGTTTTCTTCCAGATGAAGACTGAAAGGCATTCGTCAGTGCTTGAAATTCAATCGGATCACCCAGTGGTGTTGCTGTTCCATGTGCTTCAACATACGTAATATTCGCAGGATCTATTGCGTATTTTTTATAAATGCTACGTAGCAGACTTTCCTGCGATTTAGCGCTTGGCGCAGTAATGCCATTCGTTTTCCCATCCTGATTGATACCGGACCCTTTAATCACCCCCATAATAGGGTCTCGATCCTGCTCTGCTTGCGCCAAAGGTTTCAACATGACAATACCGCAACCTTCAGAAAAAACAGTCCCATTGGCTGATTTGTCGAATGTAAAACATCGGCCATCTATGGATTGCATGCGTACTCGTGAAGTCAAAATATGTGAAAGCGGTGTTGAAAAAATACTGATGCCCCCTGCAATCGCCAAATCACTTTCACCATTACGTATGCTCATACAAGCGAGATGTACCGCCGTTAATGATGATGAACAGGCGGTATCCACTGCAAGAGAGGGTCCCTTCAAATTGAGAATATAGGCTATTCGTGCAGCCAGTATCGCACTCGATGTTCCCATAAAAACCTGCCCATTTGTATCCTCCTCGCTTAATGCAAGCACCCGATCATAATCACCTGTTGTACAACCCACAAAAACACCACATTTTTGGTTATTTAACGCACCCGGTGAGTACCCGGCACTCTCAATGGCTCGCCAGGATTCTTCCAGAAAAATACGCTGCTGAGGATCCATCAACTCGGCTTCAGACGGTGATATGTTAAAAAACAAAGGATCAAATTTATCGACATCATCGATAAAACCGCCCCACTTTGAATACGCCGTCTGTTGATGATCAGGGTCAGGATTATACCAATAATCAAACTCCTGCCACCGGTCTTTGGGTACTTCGGTGATACAATCACTTCCGTTTTTTAATACCTCCCAGAACTCTTCAACCGTGTTACTCATTGGAAAACGACAAGACATCCCTATAATGGCAATATCCATACAATCGTCATTTTCATTGATGCTTTCCGTCTCGGTAGAAAGGGGGACGGTTGATTTTTCATTGATGCCCTGCTTTTTTGCCAGCACTTGATAGCGATCTGACGTCGTTCTTTGCAATCGTAATGTTTCAATACTCACAATAACATTATTATTTTCATTGATGATTTCTAGAGACAAATCGATCCAGCCCTCGTTTACTTCCTTAACCTCGGACAGTGATATAAAATGTCTCCCGCCGGTTTGTCCAAAAACAGTCAGGCCATCAATTTTATAAGGAAGGAAAATATCACTGCCAATATGATGAATATCACTCAGCCGATATGGCCCATAGCTCATTGCATTTGCCAACGCTGCACTGACAACAGAGGGATGCAACAAAAATCGGTTATCCTCTCTGTCAACTTCTATTTTTCCTATTGATTGTTTTTGTCCGAAATCAAGGCTTTTCAGAGAATGATAAAATTCACCAAGGATAATCGTCGCGTCTTTTGAATAAAATTTATCAACAGGAAAAGGGATAGATTTCTCTATCGATAAATCAGGTGGATGTTTTACACGATTTCCCTGTTTTTCCACAGGGCGGACGGTTCCCCTCATATGAATTTTATCTCGGCTACCGTCATATTTATCTCCTCCGTGCGATTTTACCGTAAATCGTAGATTCTCTCCATTTTTCTGAAAAACAAGGGTCATATTATTGGTTGATTCAGCATTACCAATTAATGGATTAACAATAACAATATTCTCAAACATCATTACATCAATTGAAAAATATGATCGACATGCCACAACGAGAATTTCCAAATAAGCATCAGTGGGAAAAATAAATTGACCAAATACTCTGTGATTTCTCAGGCAAACATTATTTTCTACACTTATTTTATAGTTTATAGATACCTCACCATTACGTTCAAAGTCTCCGGTACATCTATCACTATAAAAATAGTGATCTTGATAAGATGAAGGATTCTTAATCGAAAACGCCTTAATCGATTGTTTCCCGGACAAACGTCTATATTTTTTCTTATTTGTACTCATTTAAATACCCACTGACTTTATATTCATGATACCGACTGGTATCTTTATTATCATAGCCATTCAATAAATCAATCAACCATCGCAACACCTAATGTTTTTTCTGTATCCCTATTGCTTATGACTTTCTCAAGGTAGCGAGAAAACGCATGAATATTTGTGTAGTCATACACCACGGTTGCTACAATCGAAACATCAAACTGATCATTAATTTCTTTTACCCATTCAACACCGACAATTGAGTCCAGCCCCATATCAATAAATGCTGATTCAGTATTGACGTCGGATTCATCCATATATAATGCTTTGGCCAGACTAGTGACCAACATCGCTTGTAAATCATCCGCTCGCAGACTTGTGACATTTTCTACGTTTGGTATGCTTTCTATTATTGAATACGATTTATTACTTTTACCAGAATTTTTACTCTGCCTTTTTCTGGTTTTTCGTGAAACATCACTCTTCGATACTTCTTGAAAAATTCTCTCTCCGGCTGTGGAAAGGCGGTTTTCCAAGTATTTCGAAAAAAGGATTATCGTAGGATAGTCATAAACAATGGTAGCGTTGATATCCAGTGAGAACGTTCTATTGAGCTCATTGATCCATTCAACACCAACGATGGAATCCAGGCCCATTTCTGTAAATTGCCTGTCAACATCCACATCACTTAACGTCATGTATAATACAGTAGCGAGGCTCTCGCTTAATATCTGTATAAAATCATGGTTTGATGCAGGCTGTTGGCTTGATAAGTCTGATCGATTAACAACAGCAGAAATTCCTGATTCATTTTTTCCATTGTCCACCCTCGATGTTCCATGGCTTTCATCATGCGGCGTATTTTTTTTATTCAAAAAAACATCAACAGGATTCATCTGATAAACAGGCGTCAAGATTGACAAGGTAACCGCAGTGGGTTTTTCAAGAATATCCGAATATTTTTCGATGCGTTTGGGTGCTGAAGGAATAACATCAAAATGTTCTGGTGATTTTTTCCCTTCAAGGTTTACGCCAGTTACCCGGGCACACACAGCCCCATTATCATCTATAAAATCAATATCCAGTGTGATGTTACTTCCATCGACAGGATTCACTGGCAATGCAGCATTGTGATCACCTCTGACCCAGGCCACCATATTTTCTGAAAAGGACTGATAGACCTCCATCTTCTTCAGTACTACGGGTTGGAATGATTGCGCCAACGACAACCGATCTAATAACACGCTGTTAATTGATAGTTTTTCTTTATTCCTGGCAGTGCCAATGATTGCGATCATTGTCAAATCCAGGGCATTGGGATGAAGTGTAAAAACAGTATTTGGATTGTCTAAAGCACTACCGGTTAAAATAAAGTCTGACTTGAATGTTATGAGTGCTTCATTGTTACCGACATCAATTGATTTTATCTTCCCTTTATATTGAAGACTATTGATTGATTCAAAAATTTCATCACATTCGTTTGGGTGAACAGTGGCGTGATCCACTTTATCGTAAAAATCATTCACACCCAATTTTTCACTGTTTTCTTCAGTATCTATAAAGGCACATCCCTTCGCATGTAAAACCACCTTATCTTCCTGATTATTTTCATTGGAAAATATCTCAAAGAAAATATTTTCAGCATCGTTTTCATGATCGTCATCCAATGTCAAAGAAATATGTAACTCTTTATTCTTTCCCTTGACGCTAAAGGTCTTTAACCATTCAATGCCAGATAAGCCAACCGTTTTCCGATGGCTTCCTTTTATACCACTGGCCTGGGATATTGCTGCATGTACCATTTCAAGATAGGCCATACAGGATAATATTTTTTCATCTTTCAACGGAGGAATAATAAAATACGCCTCTTTTCCGCTAAAACGAGTGCTGTATCTCTGCCTATACAAATCTGATGTGTTTTCATGCAGGAGCGGATGAATCTGTGCAATGTGATGCGATGTCGATAGAGTGGGGATAAATTCTGACGCTTTTTCCTCAATCCAATACCGGTCTTTACGGAATGGATATGTCGGCAGACGGGTTTTTACCGGTTGACGTGAAGGGTAGAGGAGGTTCCAGTCAATCGTTATTCCATTGATCCACAATGTCGCAACTTTCAGACCATCACCTGAAGAAATCCAGCCGTCAAAGACATTGTTAAGTTCATTGTCCAGAGAAAATACATTGAATGTATTTCGGCCGGAATTGATATTCCCGCTAATAACTTTTGACGGGGAAGCAGCCTTCATATTGAGATAATTTTTTAACTTTCCCTTCAAATCAGCGATATCATTAATCAAAAAAACAACCCTCTCCTCCATTGCGTCCCGCCCTGTTTGCAGCGTGAATGCAATATCTTCCAAACACACGGCACCCTGCTTTACATTATCCCCTGTATTCAATATGACAGTCTCATTGGCTTCGATGTGGTTAAGTAAATTACCAACACATACCTTTAGACGGTCTTCCGTTTTTGCCGACAAGGGTATAATGATATCTTCGCCTGACGACAGACGGGAAACCTTTATTTTCTGACCTGTATTTTGTTCGTTATTACTGCTGTTATTATTATTGGCAACTTTAGCGCCGGAATACTCTTCGATAATCACATGAGCATTGCTTCCTCCTGCACCAAAGGAACTGACCATCGCCCGGCGTGATATTGTTTTTTCTGTCCCGCTATCATTCTCATTTTCAAAAATATCCCTTGCTTTCGGCATCCAGGCTTCCCGATTTTTTTGCACCACAAAGGGGGTGGATGAAAAATCAATATTCGGGTTTGATTCATCAGCGTGGAGTGATGGCACCAACATCTTATGCTTCATCTGGAGCAATAATTTTGTCAGCCCTGCAATACCGGCTGCTGCCTCCAAGTGACCAATATTGGATTTGACTGAACCAATGGCACAGAATTCTTTTTTATCCGTATAGCTGGAAAAAGCTTTTTGCAGGCCGGTAATTTCAATGGGATCCCCCAGAGATGTCCCCGTTCCATGCGCCTCAATATAGGAAATATCTTCTGCTGAAACCCCGCTTTTCTTCAACGTTGAAGATATCAATTCTGCCTGTTTAACCGGGTTCGGAACAGTATACCCATTGGTTTTTCCGCCATGATTTATCGACGTACCTTTAATCACGCCATAAATAGCATCACCATCCTGTATCGCATCCTTTAAACGTTTAATATAGACAGATCCGACCCCTTCTCCCGGAACATAACCATCACCCCCACTACCAAAACTCCGGCATTTTCCGTCACTGGCAAGAAAATTATTATTGCTTAACCATAAATACTTGCTCGAAGACAGCGATATATTGACACCACCAACAATAGCACTGTGACTCTCTCCTCTCTTGAGGCTTTCACAGGCTAAATGCAGCGCGGTTAAAGACGCTGAACAGGCAGTATCCACCGCCATACTGGGCCCGCACCAGTCAAAGAAAAAGGAAACCCGGTTTGCAATGCTGTAGAGCAACCCATGTGGCCTTTGTAAATTACCTTTAAAGGTCTGTTCAACTCCTAACGTAATATAAGGCTGCCAAAGCGCACCAACAAAAACACCGACTGTTTCTCCCTTTAAGTTTTGATAATTATACCCGGCATCTTCAATACTCTCCCAGGCGACCTCAAGAAACAGCCGCTCTTGCGGGTCAATTAGCGCGGCTTCTCTTGGTGAGATGTTAAAAAACAAGGGGTCAAACTTGTCGATATCATCCAGAAACCCACCCCATTCTTCAGGCAGTAGATCTTGATCAGGAAACAGTTTTTGTAAGGTTTCATGATCAAATCGGGACTCAGGCATTTTACTGATACTGTCTCTACCTGATTTAAGATTTTCCCAAAACTCGGAAATATTTCTTGCCTCCGGATACCGTCCACTCATACCAATAATAGCAATCGATTCCTCGTCCATATCCTTGGAACCCATTGGCGCAGGCTCAACATCACTCTCAGTGCTGAGGAAGATATCATGATCAATGGCTGCGCCTTCCTGAAAATCGTCAACAGTATACTCAGTGACTGCTGTTTTCTCATTGTGAGAATTTGTGTCTGTCTTATCCCCCAGTATTCTTTGCAGGGTATTTTGATGATGATCTAAAAAATAGTCAGCAAGTTCCCGAATATTTTTGTATTCAAAGAACAATGTTTTGGACAAATTTCCGAATATCTGATCAAGGCGACGATTAAGATCGACGATCATAACGGAATTAATGCCATATGATTCCAATTGTGTATCCGCATCTATATCCACAGGCGGCATTCCAATGGCATCAGACAATGTCTCTTTTAACAGATCACTGACCTGCTCCAGAGTGATACTTGATGATTGACGGGTATGCTGTATTTTTTTCGCCGACATCAATCTCTGTTCTTTATCCTGCTCACTTGGCTGCGTTAAATTACGCAATGACAAGCCTTTTATTTCCACCACAATATTTCCTTCTGTCGTAATGACTTTGGCATTATATTTTTTTATGTCATTGTTTGTTTTCGTTGAATCCATTATCTCTGTATACACGTAACACTCTGCGGGTATTTTTTTGTAGACAATAATTTCATCAACGGCAATCGGTATAAATCGGCTGTCATTCATCCCGTCCGGTTTATTGTTAAGCAATGCGGTTTGCAAAACCCCGGTAAGCAAGCTTGGATGAAGCACATAGTCATCATACGTATTGATTATAAATTCTGGAAGCTTCAGGTGTGACAACGCTTCGTGCTCATTCAAATCAATCCGCAGCATGGGCTGAAAACTCGGGCCAACATGTAATCCTTCTGCATGTATAAATTGATAAATTTCCTCTGGCTCTCTGGCCACCACACATCGAGACTTGATGTCATCCATATCGATAGACGTTAACAGCGCTTGATCAATATCTGCTATCAACGTTGTGTGTACCTGCCCCAGTGCATGAATAATTTTTTCACTTCCCTCATCATGAGTAATTTCATATTCATAAAAATCATCCTTTTCTACCAGTTTTACATCTACCTGAATGGGATTACCGGAGGTTGAAAGTTGTTTTGCCCAATAATTATTCGATAGTTTAAATACATTTCTGTTCTTTTTGATCAAACTTCCTGCCTGTAACGCCATTTCGATATAGCAGGCACCTGGCACGTTATACAGACCTTCAACCACATGATCTTTCATGAAAAACTCTTCATCAGACAGGATTTTCTGAAAAAGTAAATTGTTTTTATCCGAAAATTCGATATCAATCAGGGCGCACTCTGGCATAAACAAAGCCTGATCCTGGCCAGAAGATTCAATGAACCATTCATGATAATTTTCCCATAAATAATCAGATATTCGGGGAACGGTATCAACATCAAAAAACAATGTCGGATCAATCTCCAGAGAAAACAGCTCATTAATCGATAATGTGATCTTTGAAATACCCACGGAATCAATACCGTAGTCTGCCAAATTTTCGGTATCAGTAATATTTCGTGAAGTTTCACCGGAACTTGATACTATTTTGCGAACTTTTTCTTTTAGGGATGCTTCATCGATTACCGTGGTTTTCTCATAAAAATGCTCACCTGACCGTACATTCAGGTGTTTTTCAATTTTATACTGCTCTCCTTCAATCGCTATTAATTGGGCGGGTAGCAATGCGGGGTTCTGACTCAGTATTTTATCAAAAATGGAAATCCCTCTCTCACTCTCCAATGCTTTCATTCCAAAAACATCCCACAAATGCTCTTCTTCCTCTTTGATGACACCAATTCCACCGTCTTTCCATAGTGGCCAGTTAATTGAGATGCTCTTTCCTGACCTCTCACCCTGCGTCATTAAATGATTTCTGTACGATGAAAATTCGTCTAAAAAGCTATTGGCAGCAGCATAATCACACTGCCCCTGATTCGGCATAATGGAAGCAATTGATGAAAACAAAATGAAAAAGTCCAACGGATCTTGTCGGGTCATTTTATCCAGATTAATGGTACCCTGTATTTTTGGCGAAATGACATGATCAAATGATTCCCCCTTTTTATTGATAATGTAGGAATCCTCAATCAATCCCGCACAATTAAACAGGCCGTTTATGTGGATATCAGCGGCTCTTATTTCCTTAAAAATATGATTTAATGCCGCTTCATTATTGATATCAACAGAATAATACTGTCCATCACCACCCAGTTGACGAAGCCGCTCAAGCTTCATGTCAATACTGTCATTTATTTCTGAACGTCCAATCAAAATTAACCGCGCACCATAGTTTTTCGCAAGATGCTGTGAAAAAATATACCCCAGCCCTCCCGCACCACCCGCAATCAGATACGTTCCATCTTGTTTAACCCGAGAATTATCCACCGTTTCAGAAAACCCCTCATACCGCACCATCAAACGTACTTTTCTTTGGCCGTCAACATAATGTACTTCGGTGAGGGGGGTATTTCGATAAAAGCTTAACTCTTGAGACACGACACCGGCGAGTTTTTCCGGGCTATGCTCATCCACCCCGATGGAGGTAATATTAATCGTTGGATTTTCAAACAATAGCGTTCTTGAAAAACCACCCACCGACGCATCAAAACATCGTTCCAAAGCATCCTGAACGGGGTATAGATATAATATACGGACACGATTTGGCAATTTCGCCAATATCAAAGACTGCGTTAGTGACAATACTGATTTCAGGCCAAAGTCAATATTCTGTGATATTGATGATCTTCTCTTCTGGCTATTTTTATAATTCCATCGATATATTATTGCTTCCGGCTCTGTTTTTTTTATCTTAAGCTCATCCCACAGTTTCTGAAATGAATCCCGATCAGCCTGATTGACCGTATAAGTGGTTTTTCCTGTTTGCTTAAAGTCATCGCCTGTTTTTACCAAAATAACATTTTTATATTTTCCAGTTTTACGTAAAATAGTTGATAATGAGTGATTGGTATCAAAAACAATGACCGAAGAAGTCTTTTCATTATGCATTCCAGATTTTCTTGGAATCCATTTCGGCGTGTAATACCGTATGTGTTTATCCATCGAATTATTTTCATTGTTTTTCATAAAATCACCAGAAACAGGATTACCTGCCATCGCAGGTGGTGAATACGCACGCTTAACAAACTCGAAAAACTCAACAATGATATTTCCCTGTCTGTCACACAAATACATCGTAAAAGATGCCTGACCACCATCCGTAGATTGATGATTTATGGCTGAATAGGCATAACATTGATCGGGAATATTTCCCTGTATTTTGATTGTCTTCAGGTGAAAGGGGACTTTCTGTTCTTGTTTCTCTCTTTCATTCAATATCTGCAATGCCACAACCGACTGGAAAACCCCATCAAGCATGGATGGTTCCAGTATATTGCCATCGGGAATAGTGATATCAGTGGACTGTTTTAATTCACACAATATTTCCGTTTTGTTGTAATGACAGAATTTTATCGTTTGAAAAGTATCGCCATAGGCCAACCCGTTGTGCAAAAATTGATGATATAACGCATGCTGCCCAAGCGTAGACAGGCATCGTGCTTTTATTTTTTCAATATCGAGTCTGTGCCGTGGTTTTTCCTGATGCCCGGTGATCACCACACCCGTGCAATAAGTTTCATCATCCTTCACCAGTGATAGCTTATAATTTTCATCCCTATTATTTTGGGTATATTTCACATTAACACGAACGTCTTTCTCCACTCTTATTGCCCGTGCCCAATAAATATCCTTTAACACCCGAACAGGTTCACCGCTTATTTTTTCCCCAGTTTTGTGGAAAACATCGAGGCACTTGACCCCGGGAACAATTTTCTCTCCTTTGACAATATGATCGCGTATAAAATAATCTGACGTTGAAAAGTCTTGGTATGCTGAGGTATTATTTTCTTTTTCATCAGACATCATCTTCTTGTCTTCTTCCGCACGGGGAAACCAGCAACGTCGTTTTTGAAACGGATAAACGGGTAATTGAATTCTGTTTCCCGCTTGATGCGGGCTAAAAACTTTCCAGTCAACATCACCACCACCCGCCCAATATCGAGCGGCTTCACCTGCATCGCATTCATCAAATACAAGGGAAGGCAACTGCGCTGTTTTATCCTTGTTCTCCACACCCAAAAATACCTGATCACTTTTTTTATTGTCAGTAAACCCTTGTAAAAGACTTAACAAATGCTGGTAATCATCTGCCAGGAATGCAACCCTCTTTTCCAGGGATTCACGACCATTTTGTAGTGTAAAACAGATATCTGAAATATCGCACTGTCCTTTTTTTTCCTGCAAATAGTGGTAAAGTGATCCAACGTACTCATTGAGCTGACCCCTTGTTTTTGCAGAAACTGGCGCTATGTATTTTTTATCCGCTTTTAGGGGTTTTTCTGTTGAAACCGGTTTATTTTTTCTGTCGATGCGAGGTGGTTCTTCCACGATCATATGTGCATTAACACCGCCCATTCCAAACGAACTGATACCCGCTCGTAGCGGCTGTTCAATTCCACCCAGACTGATTTTATTCCATTCCTGATGTTTATTGACGATATAGAAAGGACTTCCATCCAACTTGATATAGGGATTCAATGTTTCAAAATGCAGTAATGCCGGTATTTGTTTATATTTAAAACTCAGTAAAACTTTAATCAGCCCTGCAACACCTGCTGCACTTTCAAGATGACCCACATTAGTCTTGGTTGAGGTTAAACCACAAAACGGGGGTTCATTGTCTTTAAAATAAGGTTGGTATGCCTGCTTTAATGCATTAATTTCAATAGGATCACCCAGTGGTGTACCTGTACCATGTGTTTCAACATAGCTGATGGTTTTGGGATCAACGTCTGCAGCCATAATCGCTGCACTGATCGTTGCGGCCTGCGCAGATACTTTTGGTGCCGTTAAAAAATTGGATCTCCCCCCGTGTTTTACCGCCGAGCCTTTGATCACTCCCAGGATATTATCGTTATCGGACACGGCCTGTTTCAGGGGTTTTATGAAGACGACACCAACACCCTCACCTCTCACATACCCATTGGCTTTGGCATCAAATGACCGACATTGACCATCCTCTGACAACATTCCGGACTTGCTGTGTGAGATATACATTGTCGGACTGAGAATCGTATTGACTCCACCAACAACGGCTGCCTCACAAAACCCGTTGTTAATATCGGTCACTGCATTATCCAGGGCGACCAAAAAGCTGGAACATGCGGTATCTACCACTTCACTTTTACCCTGAAAATCCAGCAAATAAGAGACGCGATTGGCCAGAATTGAATGCACCGTACCTGTTGATAAAAAAGAAATAATCGGCACCTGGTGTTCTCTCATCAATTCCGCATAATCATTTTTCGACACACCGGCATACACACCGATATCCCTTCCCCCTAGGCTTGTCGGGTTATACCCGGCATCTTCAATAGCATGCCATACGGATTCCAGAAATATCCTGTGCTGTGGGTCTATATAATCCGCTTCACGAGGTGATATTTTGAAAAAAAGCGGATCAAATTTATCCACGCCTTCAATAAACCCCCCATACTTTATGTTGGTCTTACTGTCTTCACTGGCAGGGTCTCCAAAATAGTCCTCCCACTTCCACCTATCTTTCGGTATTTCACTCACACAATTCTTTCCGGCAACTAAATTATCCCAGTATTCTTCATAATTTTTTGCACCCGGAAACCGGCAAGCCATTCCAATGATTGCAATATCATCGGTTTTCCTACTATTTTTTATTTTCATCATCATTTTTTCAATTTATATTTTTTCATTGACAAGTTTATTCTGAGAAATATTCACTGATGAGTGACTCACCTGTCTATCATTTTTAAGCCTACCAACAACATGCACTTCGCCCTTTTCCATGAAACCCAGGTCACCCGTTCGCAGATACGGCCCATCATTAGATCCTTCAAGATAAACATTAAATATTTCTTCCGTTTCTTCAGGTTTATTCCAATAACCTGTTGCATTGCACGTACTACGCACCAAAATTTCCCCTGGCTCCAGATTGCCGCTTTTTATCCGGGTTCCTGGAACAACAATTGCCACCTGTGTATCAAACACTGTTGATCCATAACGGATAACATCAAGACTTTTATCACCACTATGGTTTTTTTCGATAAAATTCTCTGATAAATATTTCATTGATTTACGAAAAATAACACTGGGGATATTTGTTTGATGATTACCTGATACCACGCAGGTCGATTCTGCCAATCCAAAAATTGAAGCCAACGATGTTTTCTGCAAACCACAATGGCTAAATTTTTTTATAAAACTGTCAATTGTTTTTCTTTTTACAGGTTCACCACTGTTATATGCTGTTGTCCATTTTGATAAATTCAAGGGTCTATGGGAATCTAGCGCCTGATCAATGCACATGTTATATGCAAAATTTGGAGCCCCGCTAAATGTCACTTCATATTTGGTTATTGCATCCAACCAACCCAGTGGATTTTTATAAAAATCAAAAGGGGAATATAGGTACCCTCTATAACCACAGTACAGTGGCTGAAGAATACCAAATACCAATCCAAGGTAGTGATAATGAGGAAGCCAGCTAACTGACCGACTTGAGGATGTTAATTTATAGGTTTTTTTAATGCGATCTTGTGTACTAT
>JALSJK010000060.1 GCA_026989395.1 Methylomonas sp. | reverse complement strand
AACAGGCTTGTACAAACTTCTTCGACAACCTCGATGAGCATCATGCTCCTTTGCGTGCATTGTTGAATGAAAAGTTTCAGATTATTGAGGGCAAAGCCGGGTATTCTTGATCGTGGATAGTATATTTTTACATTCATTAAGGCCCGATAACAGCTACATTAAATTTTTATATCAGGATAATCCTGACAATCCCATATTTACAGGTTTTGATACGATTCCTGGTTTCAGCGGGCCTGTAGCCGTCGAAGAAGCTGGGGTACGGATTCGTAAGACTTTTAAAGACTGGGTGTCTCCAGTTGCAGCACCGATTGATATTAAAAGTCTGAATTGGAGTGGTCACCGGGAATTGGCCAACTGGGATGGTAATCAAGGTGCTGAAGCGAGAACCTTGGCCTCGGGCACATCAGCGACAGGCGATCCAAGGAAAGTTAATGTCAGAATTCATGAGCCACTCAATCCTTTAATCAATAATTTGCCACCACCGCCATATCCTTTTGCTGTTGATAGAGAAAGGGCAATGAGGGGAATGGCTATATTCAATGGAGAAGGGTTGCAAGAACATGAGAAGTGTTCAGGCTGTCATATGCCTAACAACACAACGATTTATCCTGCTAAGGAGTTGGGTGTTGATGAAAATAGGGCTTTGGTGACCAGTGATGTGGCGCGTTATGGTTTGGCGGGTGTTGTAATGGAAGCTTGCAAGATCTTCATTCGCAATAATCCGGATAACAAATGGTGTCTACCCCACGACAAACAGGGAAATGTGATTACCGACTGGGAGCTGGCAAACGATGATTATTTCAAAGACACTCCAGGAAGAGTACGCAACGGGACGTATGGTTACAAGGCCGATATGCTGCATGGTATCTGGGCCAGAGCGCCTTATTTGCATAATGGCTCGGTTCCGACCTTGATGCACCTGGTTTGTCCTGATACCCGACCCAAAAAATTCAACCGTGGTGTGGTTTATTATGATCAGGACATGGTTGGTTTTGTCTGGAATGTAGTGCCCAGGCAACGCTACAGTCCTCATGATATTCAATTGGTAAAAACTTACGATACATCGGTTTTCTCAAGAAGCAATAAAGGGCATGAATTTGGTTCTGGATTATGCCCAGATACTAAAGGTCTGGATCCAGTGGCGAACCGGGACAAAATTATAGAAATCGTTTCTTCCTCAAAGGTAGCAGATCTTTTGGAATACCTTAAGACCTTGTGATCAGTGTTTAATCGTTATAGAGGACTTATTATGAATAAAGTAAAAATAACCATCATTTACATGCTGCTCATGTTGATGTTAGGGGCTGGAATGGTTTCTATAGTGGAAGCTGCTGGATATAATCCTGTCGTTCAACAGGCCCAAACGCAATTAGCAGCATCAGGGTTTGATCCAGGTGTACTGGATGGCATTTATGGACCCAATACAGCAAAAGCTATACGAGGGTATCAGAACAGCCAAGGGCTGAGTGCTTCCGGAGAATTGGATAGTGCAACATTATCAAGCATGAATATTGGCGTATCTGTTGATTTGGTCAATAACGTTGCAGATTGGCGTTCTGTTCCTAACCAGTCTGAAATAGATCAAATGGTTGCGACGACTAATAACCCCAGCAACCCATATACTGATTATCGGCCCAATGCGCCAGCAGCAAATCTTGATCTTCCTGGGAAAGCAATTTTGGCAGCAATGAATCGCAGCGCTGATGTTTATGGCAGTCGACTGCCTGGACAACCAAAATATACGGCCCAAGGATACAAATATATGCGCGAGTGCTTAAAAACAGGATATGCGCCGACGCATTGGTCCGATATGACCATTCATTATTATTGTCAGATGTCCAAACCCAGAGTCTGTTTTACTTATGCGCTTTCCGGCAAATCAACAGGGGGAGTTAAATATACCAGACCCAAAGCCTATCAAGGCTGTGCCAATGGCCAATTAGGAAATTCAGCCGATTTTAAATGGGTTGCAGATGATCAACCACTGCTATTTCAATATGTGATGTTTGGTCAGACTCATGCGTTTAATCACGAGCAGGAACAAGCTATTATCAATGCCTTTTATGGGGTTAATAATCCGGCTGATAAAAGAGAATGCAGGAAAAAACGTCCTCGAAGAACTGAGGATCCCAGAGATGGAAGCCATTGTTTGGTAGATAAGGTGATGGCAACTAGATTGGTCGGTAAATCTAGATAATGAGTAGTTACGAATTTCCATTTAATTTTCTAAGAAAGGAGATATTTAGCTGATGGATTAATAATAACTCCAAAAAAAGGAGATAAGATCATGGCATTAAAATATGATTATCAAGCTGTTATTATTGGCAGTGGTTTTGGTGGAGCAATATTGACTTGCCGTTTGGCAAAAAAATGGCCAGCTCAAGTGATGTTACTTGAGCGAGGTAAACGCTATCCGATGGGTTCTTTTCCACGTTCACCACATGATATGGCAAACAATTTCTGGAATGTTGAAAGAAATCAGCCTGATAAACCGCCTTCAATGACCAAGGAAATGCACGGTCTGTTTGACGTTCGTAGATATGATCATTTAGATGCTGTGGTCAGTGCAGGATTGGGCGGAGGCTCATTGATTTATGCCAATGTGTTTTTACAGCCCCCTGACGAGGTCTTTGATGATAATTGGCCTGAGAGTTGCAAAAAAGAAGCCTTGCAACCTTATTATAGAATTGCTAAAGCGGTACTGGGGGCTCGCCCAATTCCCCGGAATGACAATCCTCGTCGACAAATTATTCGAACTGAACTATTTAAAGCGTTTGCCAAAAATCAACAGTTGGATTCCAAACTACTGAATATTAATGTGTTTTTTGGCAATGATTTTGACAGGCCTACTGACATTGGCGTTCAGGAAACAAATCGTTATGGCGCCCTTCAAACATCATGTGTTTATTGTGCTGAATGTGATGTCGGATGTAATACCCATTCAAAAAACACACTTGATCTGAATTATCTGTTCGTTGCGGAGCATCGGTATAAAACAAAAATTGCTACTGAAGTGTTGGCAGAAAAAATAGTACCACTCAATGCCGATGGGGCAGAAGATGTAAATGCTGACGGGGAATATGGTTACAAGGTTTACTATCAGGATTTAAAGCATGGTAAAAAACTGTGCGAAGTCATTACACAACGAGTTATTGTTTCTGCAGGTACGCTGGGTTCAAATGAATTGTTGCTGAAGTGCCGTGATAGTTTTAAAACCTTGCCTAACATCAACCAGAACTTGGGGAGGCATTTTTCCGGAAATGGTGATTTTATTTCCTTTGTTGTGGATGGTGATAAGTCGGCTAATCCAAATTATGGTCCGGTAATTACCTCGGGAATTGATCATCATTTGTTTAAAGACTTTAACAAACAACATGCCTTTATTCTGGAAGATGCGGGTTATCCTAATTTTGTTGCCTGGTATACCGAAATTCTCAAACCTGGAATATCAGGATTGTCAGCTGTTTTTAGAGCAGTAAAAATTTCCCTTTACCGAATCATTCATCGGTTAACGACTGGCAGAATTGGTTATCTTTTAAGTGAGCTTATGCAGGAAGATGTTTCTTT
>JALSJK010000059.1 GCA_026989395.1 Methylomonas sp. | reverse complement strand
CAGCGAAATGAACGTAATGAACCAAGAGCTCAAACAGTTTTTACGCAAAAATCTTTATCGACATTATCGCGTGCATCGCATGACTGCGAAAGCGGCAATTATCATTCGCTCCCTGTTTGATGCCTTTCTCAATGATCCGCAGCTATTGCCGCCTGAACAACAACAGCATGTTAATTTGCTCGAAAACGCTAACGCAGACAGTGGGCGCGCACGCGGTATCGCTGATTATATTGCCGGCATGACAGATCGTTATGCCATTCGTGAATATGAACGTATCTTCAACGCAACTGAATTAACCTGAAGCAATTTCATGCGCATCTATCTGCAAACGCCCCCGGCCACTGACAGTCATCCGCGTTATTACCACCTTTTGTTGCAGGAAGATCTGATTGGTGGCTGGACATTGGTCAAAGAATCTGGCCGACAAGGTTCCTCCGGTCGAGTAAGCAAACTACACTTTGACGATCAAGACAAAGCACTAGCCGCGCTCATCGCGGCGCGTGATGCACAAATAAAACGTGGCTACCGCGTGGTTTTTATTAAAGGTGAACAAGCCCCTGCATGAGCGATACGACATCAATATTGCACGAAATCAAAAGTACGGCATCCTCATCTTATGTTGTGCATTACCACATGACGCGCGAACCGTTTGCAGAAGCCATTGAAGACGATCTGTTTTACGCTGAACCTGATCGTCAGCAAAAGCTGGATATCCTCTTACATCTCACCCGGTACGGCAATGAACTTGTCTTTGTTGCCGGCCCTCTCGGCAGTGGAAAAACCACCCTGCTGCAACAATATTTATCAAGAATTTTGGACAGTTGGATCGTTGTGCATATCGATGCTCAGGGTGGTATCGATGAACGAAAACTATTACAACAATTATTTCATCAAATGAACCTGGATTTTCAAGGAGCTACACACAGCGAGCTGTTTGAACGCATGCAACATCATTTTGATACTGTGCAGCGTAATGCAATGCAAGCGGTACTGTTAATTGATAATGCCGAACAGCTAACAATTACTGCTCTCAAGCGCGTATTGGAAATGGCGGCGCTCACCAACGCAGATGGAAAACCATTGCTTCGCATTATATTGTTTGGCACCCGAAAACTGGACGAAAATTTTCATGACTCTTTATTAGGCGCACAAACACATGTTGTTCGGCGTAACATCGATTTGCTCCCCTTTCCACAAATACACACGACTCACTATATATTACATCGTCTGTCCGCCGCGAGCTTTGCTGCTGATAAGCCTTTCACCGATGCTGTGTTGCAAAAAATTCACAAACAGTCCATTGGTTGGCCAGGTGAAATCAATCGCCTTTCTCATGACGTGTTAATTGAAAGCTTACCAGCGGTAGATGGCACCCCCAGTATCAACAAAGTTCGCACAGTTACTGCATTAGTCGGCGTTGCTCTGTTAAGCGCATTACTTTTTTTTCAGGATGAATTTAATGTTTGGTTCACCCCAGGGCTCACAGTAACGACCAGCCAGCCTTCTCTTGTTTCACTGCCTGTTGCAGAGCCAGTGGCAATACCCAATGAAGAAGCCTTCGTGCCAATGGAGGTGCCGGTGGTTACAATGGTCGGCGAGCCTGAGCTGCCCCCTCCAGGTATCGTGGAAGAAAATGCGGAGATTGCTACCCCTGCACCGGAAAGCCTCGAAAGAGTAATTTCAGATACGGCCACATTGTCGCCAACATTGACTGTAGCGCCATTGATCGAAAAAAAAGAAGGGGAACGGGTAAGTTTGCCTGTGGACATTGCCATTCTTTCGACAGAAAAAACATCACCCATTCCTGCTGATTTACCCGGTTTTAGAAGCGCATGGATACTTGAACAAAACCCTGAACATTACACTTTACAGCTGGTGGCAGGCAACAATATTAATACCTTGCGCAGCTTTATTCGCCAGCACCGGTTGGATGAACCTCTGGCCATTTATCACACGACCCGCAAAGGTAAAGCCTGGTTCGGTCTGGTTCAACACAGCTATCCGAACAAACAGGCAGCCCTTGAAGCGCGCCGCCAGCTATCCGCTGCATTGCGCCAACAAAACCCCTGGCTGCGCCAGTTTTCCGCTCTGCAAAAAGATCTCGTCCCCTGATCTGTCTTATGTCACCTGTTAACGAACAGCTGAAAAAATGGTTACCCAAGCAAGTTAGGTTTCTCATATGATGCCCATAGTGATTTTTGCTATGGAGATTTGTTGGATGATTGCTTGACTCGCGGTTATAGCATCAAGATTAATGACCATGGCGAATCTCAGGAAACTCTTAGTTGAAGTTTTTCCAGAATAATTTTAAGTGACATTGATCATAGCTCTACCACAACGATTGTACGGCAGGGGAGGGGTTCAGCCCATGCTTTCCGGCTTCCGATAGCATGCGGGAATTTATAAGGCGTCATAATATAGTCCTATCGTTTTCAGAGGTTTATTTTTTTCCTTTTTTATCGAGCAACACAATTTAATGCATCGAGTTTTTTCTCTTTTATCAATAAAGAACATTGAAGTGACTTACTTCCCTGTTTTAACAAGATAAGCTCTGCATTAAAAATCAAGCGCATATTATCTACTTTTATATTAAACAGATCGATGCTCGAAAGGTCTTTTACAAAATCATACATTACATTGTTTTCATCAGGTAATGCACAAATTTTCATCTCATCATTAACTACGTATGAAGCGGGCGTCAACAATTCAACATGCAAGCATGGATGTTTAGATTCAGAGCTGAAACGCACCCATCGTAGTAACTGATTGTCTATTCGGCTTATTCCCAGTTCGCGAGCATATGGGCTAACAAAGTACTCATCATTTTCAGCTAAAATTTTGTTAGAAAATAACAGGGAAAATATCAAACCCAAGAAAATAGCTGGTTTCATTTTATACCTTTTTTATTTCGCATTAATTAGGGGCTTTTGCCAAATAGGCAATGCGCTGTTTCTTTCTTAAATCTGGCACGCCCACCCAATTAGCTGTCTCGTTAATAGCTTCTTTAAACTTTATTAGGTCATTGTTTGAAACATGCCGCTGAATTTTTCTTCTTGAAGAAGATGTATAGTCTCCTCGATAACGGAGATCAATCAATACTGTTTTTATCGTTTTATCAAGATTATCCCAATCAACCTTGCCATACTCTAAAACAGTATCTGATTTTCTGCATATGCGCTTAACATCATTTTCTAGCTCTTTGTAAATAATATTAAAAAGTTTTAATTGAGTTATTGCTGATATTTCGAAATCCAACAAATCCTTATCAATAATAAATAGTTCTGCCTGATTACCTTTTTTGCCAGCTGCTTTTGAAATGATTGTCGATTCTGCTGCATCAACACCAGATTTGACAAGGTCATTGTTTATTTGCACAGCATTTTTGTCTTTCATGTCATAGCCTCTTCCAATTGTCAGCCCTGAATTAATCGAGGGAATGTGGAATTTACGGCTATGGTAAAGACCCCCTTCTTATCCTTCTGCCTCCCATGTCAAGTCGCCATCAATGGGTTTTGTAATTGATGTTACCGTATAACAGTCTTCCAAATATCTAACTAGTCCTTTAAAAGTACCTAAGTTAGCACTA
>JALSJK010000058.1 GCA_026989395.1 Methylomonas sp. | reverse complement strand
AACCTCATGGTTTGTTTGAGAAACTGACACATTAACTGGTTATGAAAATAAAGGGAAATGATGAGGTTACACTTTATTCTGCGACCAAGCCTGCTTTTTCTCCGCGATAGCGGCTTCGTCCAACAATTACTTTTGTAACTATTCAGCGTATTTAATTTAACTAAAATTATTAAATATCAGTAGCTTATGGAAGAAGTGCCTGTGTCATGGATGACACAATCAAGCCTACACAGACGTATTTACGGCGTCTTCTGGATTAAGTTACTGATATTGAAACTATAAATACGCTGAATAGTTACTTACTTTTTTAGTATTTCTTCAAGTGGACATGGTTTATGTATTCCATAACCTTGCGCATAATTGACGCCAATTTCTTTGAGCATTGTCAAAATTTCTTCATTTTCAACAAACTCTGCTATTGTAGACAACCCCATCACCTGGCCAATTTGATTGATTGACTCAACGAAAGCCTTATCGATTGGATCATGGACAATATCTTTTACAAATTGACCATCTATTTTTAAATAATCTATAGGAAATGATTTTAAATAGGCAAAAGACGACAAGCCACTGCCAAAATCGTCGAGTGCAATTTTGCACCCCTTATCACGTAAAGTTGACAGGAAATGTGTTGCATCTACAAGGTTAGAAATGGCGGCAGTTTCCGTCACTTCAAAGCAAAGCCGATCAGGAGAAAACGGAATTTCATCCAAACGTTTAACGATATGCTGTAGTAACGCGGTATCCGCCAGGCTGGTTCCAGATAGGTTCATAGAAAAAGTGGCTTTTCCTAATAATGTCTTGCTACTTGTTATTTCAAGCAGGTAACCACTCAATTTGTCAAAAACCCAACGATCAAGACTTGCCATTAAATTGAACCTTTCCGCAGCAGGCAAAAACGCTCCTGGTGGAATAATCTCGCCTTCAGACCCCAGCATCCTGACTAATATTTCGTAGTGTGAAGTGGATGTCGAAACTTGCACTTCCTGAATGCGTTGCGCAAAAAGCACAAACCGATCTTCATCGAGCGCCGCTTGAATTCGGGAAATCCAACGCATTTCTTTTTGGTGAACTGAGGACTCAGACGCATCCCTTTCATGAAAATGAACCCTGTTCCGACCTTGCTCTTTGGCAACATAACATGCGGAATCTGCCGCGCTCAAAACATCTGCTGCTTTTAATTCTGTGCCATCAATTTTAGCGACACCAATACTCACGCCGATTTTGAAGGTCTGGTTCTGCCATCCAAAACGAAAATCCTGCACTGCATTTCTAAGCTTATCAGCAATGCGATAAACATTCTCTTCGTTACAATTTTCCAGTAACACGCCAAATTCATCACCACCCAATCTGGCCAACATATCAGTCTGGCGAATCTGTTCCTTCAAGATAATGCTGATTTGCCTCAGTAATTCATCACCTGCATCATGGCCACAGGTATCATTTACGACTTTGAATTGATCCAAATCCAAATACAGCAAATGATGGCAACTTAGATCTATTTTTACCTGCTTCTGCAATTGCTGCATCCTGGCTTCGAAAGACCTACGGTTGGCCAGTCCGGTCAGAGGATCATGCAAAGCCTGCCAATTAAGTTCCGCCGCTAATGCTCTGGTTTGGCTTACATCTCTAAAAACCAGAACCGCTCCCAATAAAGCTCCATCCGGATCAAAAATTGGAGCTACTGAATCGGTAACGGAAAATTCTTTACCATCGGAACTAACCAGAATATGGTCACGGTCGTTGCTGATAACATCAAGTTGCTCGAGACACTGAGTTACCGTACATTCTACTGGCTTGTGATTTTTTTCATCAATAAGTCTAAATACATCACAAACCTTTTTTCCCTTAACATCTTCTTCAATTGATGCTGTCATAATTTCTGCAACTGGATTCATGGTCATAATATTGCCATGTTGATCAGTTGTAATAACAGCATCGGCGATTGAGTCGAGTGTTACTTGAGCTCGCTCTTTTTCCTGGGCAAGCTTTGCAGCTAACTTGCTGGTTTTTCGAGTTTGTTCCTGGAGTTGTTTTTCTCTGTTGACCGCGGCAGAAACATCATTAATTTGAATTAAACAATAACGATTATTATCCAATTCGATAGTTTTGGATGTTGTTTGTTTCTGCACCGGACAATACTTTCCATTTGCAAATAAATCCAAGGGTTTGATAATAATAGTCTGTTGAATTTTTTGACCCGTCGCTGTCTTTAATGGCAATGGATTTTTATTAAGCGAGTGTGATAGAACTGATGTCATTCCTTGAGTGAGCGCCGAAATAATACTACGCTGTAATCGTCCCTTTTGCAGATCAGGAAATATATCCAGTAATTTATTGCCAATTGCTGCCTCAACCCGGATTCCACTATATTGGCTGACCCAGGAATTCCAGGTCACAATATTCTGGTCAATATCAACAATAATGGTACCAACATCAATTTCCAGAAAAACCTGCTCGAACAGGGAAATGAAATTCGGTTGCTCAATATGAAGATCGATTACTTTAGATGAACCCAGCATAATGATTACTAATTGACTCCTAAAAATGCATTGATTTGCCGCTTTAAAACGTCAATAGAGGTCATATCCATCAAAAAAGTGACATATCCTCTTATTTTTTTTCGTTCAATCGAAAAATCCATATTCAATAACAGCACAATTTCCTGATTGGAATTTGTTTTATTATCTAACACAAAAATTTCATTTATTGGGCCTTTTACAAACCCGGGAATATCACCGCGGACCTGTTGATTAATCATATCAGCAATACTGCACAAACAAGCGTTGAGAATAATATTGCCAATTTCACGCATGGCATCCTGTTCCATTTCGGTCAAGTCGTCTAATCCAACCTCATCGCCAACTACAGCACGAACCAATTCTAAACTATGTTTTTCTGGAAATAGTAGTAATGCTTCACCAGAAAAAGTCCCCTCAAAATTCTGATGCACACCGCTAAGATTGGTTTTTGCTTTCCCGGCAATACTATTTGCCGCATCAGTCCGAGTGACAAATTCAACACCAGGAACACTTATTTTTACCTCGTCATTGACCATCTCGCTCAATGATGCCGCAGCGCTTCCCATGCCAACATTAATGATCTCTGTTACAGCATCAATGAAAAAATCATCTAAAATTGGTTTTTTATCCGACATATTTGGTAATTTTTGCTTCGGTAATAGGCTTGGGAATAAAATTAATGTGCAAATCTCTAGCGAGCTGCTGAATACTTTCCTGGATATTTGCTGTTAAGAATGCGATTTTTGCTGATGGAAATAAAGGTCGAAGCTGTTTAGCCGCTTCTCCACCGTCCATAACTGGCATATTAAAATCCAAAAGAATAAGCTCTAAATCCTGCCCTTGAGCACAATCAACAGCCTGTTGACCATCCTCAGCCTCGAGAATCAACCAATCAGGGTGTGTAGAATTAATAATTTTTTTCAAGATCATTCTAGACATCTTACTATCATCTGCAATCAAACATGTTTTTTGCGCCATATCTAGAACCTGCTCTTTGCTGCTTGTATATTAAATGTAGCAGAGAATTTTTTAATTGTTCCAATATTTACCGTGTTTATTACGCCATGTTTCTATTTCGGTTAATTTTCTAGTCAACCTGACTGTAATTGCACCTGTTTTTGCAGTATTGAATAATTGGGTTCCGATATCCCTGTATCGCTGCAATACCTCCTCGTGAGGAAATCCAAACCGATTCAGGTAACCAACTGGCAGCAATACCACTTTGGGCCTGACCTGTTCCAGAAAATGAAAACTTGAGGAAGTTTTACTGCCATGATGCGGGGCTACCATTACATCAGCCTGCAGTTGCTTGCCATAAGATTTAACTAACCAGCTCTCTGCCTGCTCTTCAATATCACCAGTCAATAAAATCTTCCCGGTTGTGGTTGTTACCATCAATACACAAGAATTGTCATTTTCGCTGTCAAAAAAATCTTCATCGGGTGACAAAATTAAAAATTCAACTCCATCCCACAACCATTGCTGGCCGGTAATACAAGTAACTGGCTGATAATCTGTTATTTTTTCAGGAACACTGGTAATTATTTTTGTTACCTGCATGCCTTCCATCAAAGATTTCGAACCTCCAATATGATCGTTATCACCATGGCTAATGACTAACGTATCAACCCTGTCTATATTATTAAATCTCAAAAAAGGTAATAACACATTGCTACCAATATCATAGTTCTGTGAATATTTCGCCCCGGCATCAAAAACTAAAGTATGGTTTGCCGTTTGGATAACTGCAGATAACCCTTGACCTACATCCAGTAAAGTTAGTTTTGCTTCACCATGATATAGATCATTAGTAACAGGGAAAATCAGCGGCAAAACCAGACACCCTCCCAGCCATTTCGCCGGAACCCCTTTTGGCGAAATTATCCAGAGTATTCCTGTTATAGCCAGTATTATGGTTAGCAGCTCAGGTTGAGGTCGATTCAGCACCGCAAACGGCAAATCTGCAAAAACAACCAACACACTCCAAAGTAATTGAAAAATAAAATCAATCAGATGCAGCAACCCCGGCACCAAAGTCAAGTTAAAAAACAACCCAATGCCCGTCAATAAGCTTAAAGGTACAATTATCAAACCAATAATTGGAACTGCAAGCAAGTTCGCAATAGGGGCAACTAATGAAGTTTGCTGAAAAAATAACAACAGCAATGGTGATAAGCCAATTGCAGTGGCCAGATTAATTTTGACAGCCGCTTGCCAATAGCCCGGCTTACGAAGCCTTCCGCCCAAGACAAAAATAATCATTGTGACAGCACCAAAAGAAAGCCAAAATCCAGCATTCAAAACTGCCAAAGGATCATAAATAAGGACCACCAGCAAAGCTAATGACAAGGCATGAAAAGACCGAACCTGCCTACCGGCAAAAATGGCTAACATCATAACGCTCAACATGATCAGCGCCCTTTGTGTGGGAACAGCAAAACCAGCTAATGACGAATATAGAATTGCAACTGAAATAGCTGCCAATGCGGCAATTTTTGCGGGCAACCATCTTAAAACCCCTGTTCGCAACCAAATCTTGAGAACAACAAAAAATATAATACCTGCTATCAACCCGATATGAAGTCCGGAAATTGCCATTAAATGCACAGTGCCAGTTTTACGCAACACCTGCCATTGGGCTTGGCTGATTGAAGATTTGTCACCGATAATCAGCGCCTTGATTAATCCGAAAAATTCAATTGTGGTTGAATAATTGTCTAACTGTCGAGCAATTTTTTCACGCCAGGCATCAACTCCCTGCCATCCTGCCCTTTTTTGGGTTATCAACACTGGCTCTGGTTTATTCCTGACATAGCCTGTTGCACCAATATTCTGAACAAACAGCCATTGCTCATAATCAAATCCACCTGGATTTAAATTTCCATGCGGAGGCTTCAGTCTGACGGTAAAACGCCATACCTGGCCTGTTTTTAAGGTTGTTTTCGGGTAATACCATGACAATCTGACTTTTTCAGGAAGATTGTTCTTGCGGTCTTGCAACACAAAATCAAACCTAACCTTGCGTTCATCAATTTTTGGTAACCCGATAACCCGTCCCTGAATCTGAATGTCTTTACCTGCCTGCTTAACTGGCAGTCTTTCTGATAAGTGAGTAAAGGCGGCCCAAAATGTCCAGCTAAAGCCTATCAAAAGACAAGCAAACAACCCCCATTTTTTCAAAAGCGAAAATATTGTTAGTGAAATCAGCAGTAAAACCCAACGAGAATCCGGCAAATATTCAAGTTGTTGGAAAATCAAAATTCCGGCAATGAATGATATTACCGAAGCGATCATCTGAAGCAGGACAAGAAAAATACGACACACAGAACATTACTCAACATGAGTATAATACTAGAGTACCGTAGCGGTTAAATCCGACTTTTTGTTAATTAGAACCTGAACCCGTGATTTCAATGCGGATTCAGGTAGGAATGATTCAACGCCCATGGCAAAAAAAATAATTCAACGCTTCATGCCTGACCAGGATGCAATTAAAGACCACAAACATTTGCAGTTTCTTGGGGAACAATTGCACGAACCCAATTTATGGCATTTGAATCGTCATTCAGTGGCTAAAGCTTTTGCCGTTGGTTTATTTGTCGCTTGGTTACCAATACCGGGACAGATGGTAGTAGCCGCGTTGGCCGCGTTATATTTTCGGGCAAATTTGGCGATTTCTGTCGCTTTGGTTTGGATAACCAATCCCCTGACATGGGTGCCGCTATTTTATTTTGCCTATCGGGTGGGATTAGCCATAACCGGACTGACACCCCCAGCACAACACTTTGATTTTACTTATGAAAATGTTATTGCTCACCTGGGTGCTTTATGGGCGCCATTATTTTTTGGCTGCTTGCTACTAAGTAGCCTCTGCGCCATTGCCGGTTATTTTGGAATTCAATATTTCTGGCGCTGGTATGTCACCAAAAAATGGCAGCATCGAAAACAATTGCGAGGAGAATAACAGTCGTCGTGAAGTTTTAGTAAAAAAAGGAAGAAATGGAGAAAACCTTCTCTTAAACCAGAATTCGTGACTTCAATGGGAATGAAAAATTATTGCTTGTTGGAGTAGAGAGCATATTATAAAGCCGCAATACGCCATTCAAAAAGATTATGAACAGCTTCTAAACAATTACCCCATCTTCCATATGCAATACGGTATCCATCCTTTCAGCCAACTCAGGATCGTGAGTGACCACCAAAAAACTTACCCCCAATTCCCTGTTTAACTCTAACATTAACTGATAAACATGCTCGGCAGTTTTGCTATCCAGATTGCCAGTAGGCTCATCAGCAAGTACGCATTTTGGCTTATTAATCAAGGCCCTGGCTACGGCTGCTCGCTGCCTTTCACCACCTGAAAGTTCACCAGGTTTATGTTCAATCCGATGCTCAAGCCCAACTCTTTCTAAAAGAGTCTTGGCTTGCTGGCTGGCATTTTTCACAGAAACGCCTCCAATCAACAAGGGCATTGCCACATTTTCCAAGACAGTAAATTCACCTAATAGATGATGAAACTGATAGATAAATCCTAATGACTGATTTCTTAACTTACTCAACTTACCAGGACTGACTTTGTGTAAATTAATTCCGTCAAGGATTACTTCACCTGAGGTAGGCTTGTCCAGACCACCCAGCAAATGTAGCAAAGTGCTTTTTCCAGAACCGGAGGCGCCCATAATTGCAACCCGCTCACCGATTTTAATATCCAGATTAACGCCCTTTAAAACTTCAACATCGAGCTCACCCTGTTTAAAACGTTTTTTTAACTGATGGCATTGAATAATATTAGAGCTATTCATAGCGCAACACTTCCGCAGGATTAACTTTTGAAGCTTGCCAGGCAGGATAAATTGTTGCTAAAAGCGATAATACAAAAGCTATTCCTGCGACCGTATAAACATCAGCCCAAATCAATTTTGACGGCAAATCGCTAATTGAATAAACATCAGGCGCCATAAATTTAACCTCAAAAAAACTTTCAATAGCCGGCACAATCGTTTCCACATTTGATGCGAGCAATACACCAAAAATTACACCCATAATCGTACCAAATAAGCCAATAATAGTTCCCAACACCATAAAAATCCCCATCACTGATGGTGCAGATAACCCCTGAGTTTTTAAGATGGCAATGTCGCCATGTTTATCAGTGACCACCATCACCAGGGTAGAAACAATATTAAAAGCAGCAACTGCCACAATCAGTAGCAGGATAATAAACATGACTTTTTTCTCAGTCTGTATCGCTTTGTAGAAATTACTGTGGGCCTTGGTCCAATCACTGACTTGATATTTGCTGTAGAAGCGATTAGCCAGTTCTTGTGTGATTTTGGGGGCATTAAATAAGTCATCCAGCCTCAATCTGAGGCCAGAAACATTTTCACCCAACTGAAAAAGTTTCGCCGCATCCTTAATATGAATTAAGGCCATGTTGCGGTCGTATTCATACATGCCAACTTGAAACACGCCGACAACAGTAAACCGACGCAAACGAGGTAAAATCCCGGCCGGTGTGGAATTTATCTGCGGACTAATAACAGTAATTTTATCTCCGGGAATCACTCCCAGATAATTTGCCAGCTCTCCACCCAAGATAATTCTAAACTTTCCCGGCTCCAATAAATCCAGTTTTCCCGCCTTCATTTTATTTCCCACTTCGGAAACCTGAAATTCCATTAACGGATCAATTCCTCTTAACAGTGTTCCGCTGACTCTACGGTCAGCATTAATCATAACTTGTCCTCGAACAAATGGCGCTGCACCCTCAACATGGGGAAACCCAAGAACTTCTTGCTGTAAAGTTTTCCAGTCTTTCAATCGCCCATTAAAACCGGTAATAGTCGTGTGCGAAGTCATCCCTAAAATACGCTCTCTAAGCTCGGCCTCAAAACCATTCATTACTGACAACACAGTAATCAACGCCGTCACGCCCAGCGCAATCCCGAGAATTGATGTTAGCGTAATAAAAGAAATAAACTCAGTTCTACGTTTTGCCCGGGTATACCGCAGGCCAATAAATAAGACAAGGGGCTTAAACATGAAAAATGCAACCAGAAAGGTTAAGAAGATGATTTGCAGGCCGAACAAAGACCGTAAAGACAAAGACTGTGATCTGTTAATTCATAACCATGTTCTTTGGCTATCTCTTTTTGTCGTTTTTCAATTCCAGCATCAGTAAATTCATCAACCCGCCCACATTTAACACAAACAATATGATCATGATGATCACCGCGATTTAATTCAAATACTGAATTACCGCCTTCAAAATGGTGACGGGTCACCAAACCTGCTGCTTCAAATTGTGTTAACACACGATAAACCGTTGCAAGACCAATTTCTTCATTTTCACTTAACAGGATTTTATAAACTTGCTCCGCAGTTAAATGTCTGACCTCTTCCTGTTTTTCCAAAATTTCCAAAATTTTAATCCTGGGCAGTGTCACCTTCAGCCCGGCATTTCTTAAATCTTGTGTTTCCAATTCAATGTCCTCAATTTACTTCCAGGCTTAAATATAAAAGGTCAAAGTCTACAGAGTTTGATCCTGTTTAATAACTTCAACACTTCGTTCCTTTATTCATTGTCCCTGTATCTCACAGAATCTTTTTGATGTTTGAGACGATAAGAATGCTATTGTAACTTTTTTTCAAACCATTTATCACATCAGTTTTTTAGAATTCTCTGCTAACTTCAGGTATTATTTCTTTTTTTGCATTTTTTGCTTGCGAATACATGAGAAAATTCACTCGATCATTACTTTTGTTAATCAGCACCCCTTTAATCTCATGCTCAACAACGACTTACCACATCCCCGGGGTATACCGAATAGATATCCAACAAGGTAATATTTTTGACCAAAACATGATTGATCAACTTCGCCCAAACATGACAAAACGCCAAGTCTTATACGTGATGGGGTCACCGATGCTGGTCGATATTTTCCATAAAAACCGCTGGGATTATATATATTCAGAACAGCTTGGTGGTAAACAACATAAGCAACAAAGAATCTCGCTTTTATTTGATAATGATTTTCTAATTGGTGTTCAGGGTGATTACAAACCCAGTGCTCTGCCTGTAGCCAGGGTGAATACTGAAACAACCGTTGATGTGCCTAAACGCCAGGAAAAGAAAACTGTCTTTGGTGAAATTGTAAAATTCTTCAGCTTTGAAGATGATGAACCCGTTGTTGCCAACGAAGATATTAAACCCGAAGAAGAAAAACAAATTACACCGGAAATTTCTGCACCAAAGTCTGAATCAGATGCCATTGATTCTGATCCTCCCGTAGAAGAGGTAGAATCAAAACAAGAAATTGGAGATATTGATACCGTCGAACCTTCTCAAGCCGATCATGCAGACTTTGAATCAGAAAAAAAGTCTATCGTTAATGATCAACAAATCGAAAAGCAAACAGAATCAATATCAGATGAAATAGCGGAATTAAGCAAGCCCCCTGGCCTAAAAACACAGCCAGAGGCGGATTAATCACTTCAAAATATCAATCACGGCGATTTATTTCATTAAATAAATCGCCTGCTCCAAAGCCTCATTAAATTTTTCTGGCGCTTCCTGCGGAATAAAATGCCCAACGTCAGAAACAAAAACAATCTTATCTCTAATAATCGGCATATTTTTATGTAAAGCATTGATATGTACGAATGGAACAGAAAGGTTTTTACGGATCTTCTGATAATTATTATTAGCCATCCACTCCAGTAAATGACTAAACGCACTAATCCCAACCTGCTTAGGACCTGATGCCATATCAGAAGCAATTTCATTTACTAGTGCCGGGTCAGCATTTTCAGGAAACATGCTCGTCACCAGCTTATAGGTTTGCTCTTTGAAATTATCCTTAAACGGGGCAACCGCTTCTTGAATTTTTTGCTTTTCAGGCCATTGAAATCCCGTAGCAAAAGAATCAACGGCAACGACACCAATAATGTTATCCGGTAATCGGGTTGTCGCTTCTAAAGCCACAGGGCCACCCATTGAATGACCAACCAAAATCACTTTTTTCAACTGTAAATGATTCACAACAGCAATCACATCATCAGCAAATTTACTAATCGAATAATCCTGCCGCTCCAAACCTGATTGTCCATGCCCTGCCAAATCAAGCGTTACCACTCGGTATTTAGATTTAAAATAGTCAACCTGATTCTGCCAATAACTGCTGTCGCACATCCAGCCATGGATAAATACCAACGCTACTTCCCCTTGCCCAGTATCTGAGTAATGGATTTTGACTGAATCAGTTGATAACACAAAAGGTCCTTCTGGTTTCACACCTAACCCGGCACACCCTACTAATCCAAAGCAAATTGCAATAAGCAAAAGTTTTTGTAATTGTTTTAATTTTCTGTTCACTTTAATAAATTTTTTTATTCGTTTTTGTTTGTAACAAACAGTATCATCTTTTAACCGCTAAGATATTAATACTTCTACCAAGAAAAAGGAAGCTTGAATATTTCACCTTATTTTTGGAAATTTGGAAATTAACTGTTTATTTTCCAAGCTTTACCAAAAAACTGCTTTTCTCTTTCTAATAGAACATTCACGTTATTCCGTGCATGTTTCTAAATATCTCAACCAATCTCTCCATTAACTGTTTGCGAACACTGGTTTTTCGCCACACCAGACCGATGGTTCGTTTAGGTACAGTTTGGTCAAAAGGAATGTATTTAATACCAACATCATCTGGCCTGATGGCTATTTGTGGCATTAATGTTACCCCTGTACCGGCAATAACCATCTGTCTTAATGTTTCAAGACTTGCCGCACGGACCCCCAACTGCTCCTGTGCTCCCGCCCACTGGCAAAATTGTAATGCTTGATCGCGCATACAATGCCCTTCATCCAGTAACAACAACTGTAGATCATGTAATTCCAGAGGAGAAATTATGTTTCGATTAGCTAAGGGGTGTTCCTGAGCTACTGCCAGTTCAAATTCATCTTCAAATAATGGCTGGCTGCTCAGAAACTTTTCTTTTAAAGGTAAAGATAGAAGGGCAGTATCAATCTCCCCCTGCTCTAGTTGCGTAATTAAAATATTGGTTTTTTCTTCTATCAAAAAAAGCTTGATTTTTGGTAGTTCAGTCTTGACGGCCAAAACCAAATCGGGAAACAAGTAACTTGCTAAAGAAGGAAAAGCACCAATCCTTAAATTGCCAGCCAAAGGCTCCTGTGCGTTAGCCGCTATTGCCTTCATTTGCGCCACCTCATCTAGGACATGCTGCGCAGAAGTAACAATTTCTTTTCCTACTTCGGTGAGAAGCACTTTTTTATTATTTCGTTCAAAAATCTGTATGCCCAGAATTGATTCTACCTTTTTAATTTGGGTACTCAGTGTTGGCTGGCTAACACAGCATTTTTCTGATGCCTGTACAAAACTTCGATACCTGGCAACAGCAACAATGTAATTCAAATCTCTAAGGTTCACTTTTCTTTGCTTTTATCATGTATATACTTCGCGCGGCCATGACTACGGATTTCTAACGACTGCGTTTTTGCCGATAGCTGCGTTACTAAAACAGTTGCGTAGCTAGCTATGCGCCTGCTTTAGTGCCTTGCTCTCGACAAAAATCAGTGCGCTATAAATTCCGCATCCGTGACCACACAAAGTATAGGTAAATTCTATTGATATTATCAATATAATTCATTTTACTGATTTATGGAAATCATTAATACTAGTTCCACGTTCAACAGCAATTCACTGTTGAACAAAAACTTAACTACGGAGCTAAATTATGAAAATTACGATCCCAGAAATTACTTTTAAAACCCGAGTTCGCGATGAAAGTATTGGTGGAGAAAATCCATTCCGCTGGCAAGATGTTTCTTCATCAGCTATCTTCAAAGGCAAGAGTATTGTTGTACTGGCATTACCCGGAGCATATACCCCAACCTGTTCCAGCTCTCATCTTCCCGGGTTTGAAGAGAAATACGATGAACTTAAAGCGCAAGGAATTGATGAAATCTATTGCCTCAGCGTCAATGACGCTTTCACTATGTTCCAGTGGGCAAAACATTTACAGATCCGTAAAGTTAAAATGCTACCTGATGGTAATGGCGATTTTACACGGCTGATGGGCATGCTGGTTAAAAAGGAAAATCTCGGTTTTGGCAAACGCTCTTGGCGATATTCCATGCATGTAGTGGATGGCAAAATTAAGCAGATTTTTGTTGAACCGGGCTTAATGGATAACTGCCCCGAAGACCCTTTTAGTGTTAGCGATGTTGACACTATGCTGAATTATTTGACCAACAAATAACCTAATCGGGTATCAGAATAATCTGATACCCGACATTTTATAGCGAGTAAAGATAATGAATTATGATTATGACCTTTTTGTTATTGGCGCGGGTTCCGGTGGCGTTCGAAGTAGCCGCGTCGCTGCCTCTTTTGGAGCAAAAGTAGCCATTTGCGAAGATCGTTACATGGGGGGGACTTGCGTCAATGTCGGTTGCGTCCCTAAAAAGCTCTATGCTTATGCTTCAGAATATTCATCCCACTTTCGAGACAGTGAAGGCTTTGGCTGGCAAATAAGCGAACCTCATTTTCATTGGCCAACCTTACGCAATCATAAAACGACTGAAATAAGCCGGCTGAATACTGTTTACGATACTTTGCTGGATAATGCTAATGTTGAAGTCATTCATGGTCGAGGGGAAATAGTCGATCCACATACTGTTTCAGTAGCAGGTAAAACATATACAGCCGAACGAATTTTGATTGCAGTGGGCGGCTGGCCTTTTGTGCCGGAAATAAAAGGCAAAGAGCATGTTATCACTTCCAATGAAGTCTTTGATTTAGAGCAGTTTCCCAAGCGCCTTGTCGTTGTGGGGGGCGGTTATATCGCTGTTGAGTTTGCCAGCATTTTTAATGGCCTAGCCTCTAGGGTAACTCAGCTTTACAGGGGTGATTTGTTTTTGCGCGGCTTCGATAACGAAGTACGTCAATTTGCTGCCAAAGAAATCAGAAAAAAAGGCGTTAATCTACATTTTAATAGTGATGTTATATCTATTGAAAAACTGTCAGATGGCTCTTTAAAAGTGAACCTGGACGATGATGTTTCTGTCATTGCTGACGCTGTGCTTTATGCAACAGGCAGAAAGCCGCATATAAAAGGCCTGGGTCTGGAAAATGTAAATGTCAGGCTAACAGAGGATGGCTACATTGACGTAAATGAACAATTTCAGACTAGCGAACCCAGTATTTATGCCCTAGGTGATGTAATTGGCGGTATGGAACTGACGCCTGTCGCCCTGGCAGAAGGCATGGCTCTAGCTAAGTCACTCTATACTAATGAAATTTGCAAAGTAGATTACAGCAATATTGCGACCACGGTTTTTTGTCAGCCCAATATTGGGACTGTTGGTTTGACTGAAGAGCAAGCAAACGCAGAATATAGACATGTCGTCAAATATCGATCAACATTTCGGCCAATGAAACATAGCATCAGTGGCTCTCAAGAACGAACACTAATGAAACTATTAGTTGATGGCGATACTGACAAAATCCTAGGCGCCCATATGGTCGGTCCGGATGCTGGAGAAATTATGCAAGGCCTGGCTATCGCAATGAAAGCAGGAGCCACAAAGACTGACTTTGATTCAACCATTGGCATTCATCCAACCTCAGCAGAAGAATTTGTTACCATGCGTGAGCCGGTTTCGAGTTAACAAAAAATCCATAGCGGGCTCTACTTTAGTACTCGCAAACAAGCTCCTATTTTTTATGCTAACAATGTTATTAGCGGAGATACCGACTAGATAGTGCCTGCCTTTAAAAAAGCGTAAACGAGCATTCCTATTTAATTTTGGCACAGGAACATAAATCAATCAGGAAATTTGATAAATTTTTTCGTATTCGGCAGTAATGGCAGAAATTGAAAAATATTCCTCTATCCGCTGCCGTGCTTTTTTACCTAATTCCAGCCGGTTATGTGGCGTTTGTGCGAGCAATTCAACAATTGCCCCAGCTAATGCCCGTGAATTTGCAGGTGGTACAACTAACCCGGCTTCACCAAGTAAATAGGCAGAATCACCCACATCAGTGACCGCACATGGTACACCACAAGCCATTGCCTCCCCGATTGTGTTCGGGAACCCTTCACCCAAAGAGGCGGAACAAGCAACATCCAATGCTGCATTAATTTGGGGAATATCATTTCTTTCACCCAATAAGTGAAAGTTTTCTTTATGCCCCGTTTTCTCAATCAATTGAACTAGGAAGCTATTGCCAATATCAACAATCGCACCGACCAAAATAAAGTGGGTATCAGGCCATTTTTCCAACACTTGGCTGGCAGCCTGAATAAAATTCCGGTGATCTTTTTGCGGATCAAATCGGGCAACCAATCCAATCAGAGGGCTTGTTTCCGGAATATTTAATTGCCCGCAAAGCACCGCTTTCGCCTTCGGATCTACACAAAATTTTTGCAGATCAAAACCGTTACCGATCAGGTGGAAAAGTGATTTTTTATAGCCGACCTTCTGATGCACCTGAATGGCAGTTTGTGAGTTGCAGATAATGTCATTCGGCAGCCAATAGGACAATAATGCACAACATCTGGCTGCCAACCGAGCATGCCACTTATTCAAACCTGCATCCAGGTTACTTTGCCGGATATTCCAGACAATTTTCTGAACACCAGCGAATTTCGCCGCCAAGCCTCCCAATAAATCAGCATGATAAAGCCATGTTTGGACAATATCTGGCTTCAGTTTTTTTAGTGTGCGAAGTAACTTAAAAAAGCCTATGGGGTCTGGCAAACCGTTTCTCATTCCCATTGCAACCACGGGAATACCCAGCTCACTAATTTTTGGACCAATAACACCTTCGCTAGTTAAGGAAATAACATGACAATCAAACTTTTCACGATTAATCTCATTTAAAAGCTTATACAGCATCATTTCCGCCCCGCCAGTATGCAAACCGGTAATAATGTGGACCAAATGGATTTTAGTAGCAGCCAACATCAATTCCCGGGCTGCCTATCCAAAACTTCAAGATATTTCTTGACACTAGCTGTCTGTGTAAAATCATTGGCACGCTTGATTAATGATTCAGATTGCCTTTCTTGCTCCAGGGTTTGAATCACCGCCTCCGCCAATGCTTCGGAATCGCCCACCGGGACTAATCGGCCATATTTGCCGTCTACCAGAATTTCCCTTGAACCACTCGGACAATCGGTACTGACAACAGGCGTTCCACAAGCCATTGCTTCAATTAATACAGTCACTAAACCTTCCCAGGCAGAGGACAAAACAAATACATCCGCCTGTTTCATATAAGCATAAGGATTTTCAACAAACCCGGGCATTTGAACATCCTCGGTTAAATCAAGTTTGTTTATCAGATCTTCAAGCTCAGGCCGTTGCTCACCTTCTCCTAAAATCAAAAGCCGACATTTTTTTTGTTTTCGGATTATGGCAAATGCCTTAATCAGGGTCGCAAAATCTTTTTGTTCTGTGAGTCGCCCAACCGCCAATAAAACCGGCGGCTGATCTTTCTGGAACCAGGGATGAGATATAGCCTGTTGTTGTTTCTCAAGTAATCGTTGGGTAACTACCGGGTTATAGATGATCTTGATGTTTTTATAATTTAGACTGGTATTCTGAGCCATATCTTCGGCAACTCCCGTGGAAACCGCAATAATTGCATCTGCATTTGGATAGGTGAGATTGATAAACCAGGGCAAAATTTTGCCTCTCCAGCTTTTCGCGTGTTTAACCTCTATTGACAAGGTACTGTGCACACTGACTGCAATTCTAGTAGCAACACCGGAAAAACGTTTCGCCAAAATTGCAATGACATTAGCATGATCCATAGCAGACAGTAATGCAGCAGGATGTTCCTTACGCAAATATTTTATCAGTCGAAACAAACTGGTTAGAACTCTTTTGCCCTGTAAATCAACAATCCGAACCTTATTAGAAACCAATTCCATATACGCGCCTTCAGCCTTAACCAAAACCAGATCAACCTGACGCCCTTCCTCCACAAACCCCAGGGCCAAATTTACCATGACCCGTTCTGCGCCGCCGCCTTCCAGTGATGGGAGAAACAGCGCAATTCGATTACCTGGCATGGTTAACTCCTGGTAATAATTGACTGGCCATTGCTCTTGCACCTGCGACATCTAGAATAAGAATCATAAATAAATACAAAATAGCTCCCAATATCACTGAAAACAGAAAGTCAACAATATCGGTCATATTATGAAACGGAAAAATGACAAAACTCATTATCACAGTTGCGGTAGCAATTTTAATGATCTCTGTACCTGGAACCGGTAATTGAAAATATTTTCGCCCTTTGATTGCACTTAATACCAAACCCATCGCATAAGCTATAACTGTTGCATAAATGGCGCCCATTACTGAATAATCAGGAATTAGAATGAAATTAAGCACTAGATTAACCAGAGTGGCAACAGCTAAAACTTTTAGCTGGCCAACTGTATTTTGGCCTAATTGAAATGCCATATCGAAATAATAGGATTTCAATCCAGCCAACAAAGCAGCCAGCGCCACCCAAGGGACTATTGTTTGCGCCATTTTTTGAAATTCTTCACCAATTATCAATCCAGTTACACCCGGCGCCAGTACTGCCAAACCTGCTGCAGCGGGAAAAACAATGGCTACAATTAACACAAGATTCTTTTGTAACTGCTCACGAGCCGCTTCTTTGCCACGTTGTTCCAATGCGCGAACCGCCAGAGGATAAGCTGCAAGATTAATAATCATCAGTATCACTCCCAAAATGTGGCTTGCCAAATCATAGCCTGCAGCATAAAGACCAGTGGTTGCCTCATTGTGCATCCATTTTAAAAACAGCCGATCAGAACTACTGATAATTTCCGCCATTGCCAAATTAACCGATAAAGGCAAACCATAAATCACCAGTTTCCGCAGTAAAGCTTTATCAAAAAATGTTAATTTCAGACCTTGCCATTCATTTTTTGCCCAGAAAACACTGGAAACAATCATCCCTATTGCCAAGCCATATAATGCCCCTTGCGCGCCAAAACCATAACAAACTAATCCGGCGCCAACAATCAGACTAATCAACGCTTTTCCGGCAGATAACCTGCCGTAGTCTACGGGTAACAACTGGGCAGATTTCAATTGTAAATTAAGATTAAATAACCCAGTACATAGTAATAATGCCAGCCCGGGGAAAATCAAATATTGCTCCTGGTTATCCAAGCCAAACCAGATTACCCCGATCAAAGTACAAATAACAGCTAAAACCAGAAATGCCATCAATAAAGTGGCTAAAAAAACTGGCTTGGGTACAATTTTGGCGGGGAGATAACGAAGCAGCCCTAAATGCAGCCATTCGAAAATCAACATATTCAGCATTCCGACTAATGCCAAAACCAGTGCATACTGCCCATATTGGGCGGGGGTTAATAATCGAGTATAAACTGCCAGTGCAGCAAAATTGACTAAGCCAGGCAGTCCGCGCGCCAAAACATAAAGCAAGCTGTGTTTTGCGAGCATTTAGTGAATCAGCTTGATATTTCTTGATACTCGCTAGTTGATAATTCAGCAGTTTTTGGCATAGTCCAAGCTGAAGCGAGCAGAAAAAAGAATAAGAAGTTGAAGGGGGTAATTCTTAAGATCTGCCATTCGCCATTTTGGTGCGCTGCCAAACTAATCAAAATCACCATTAGAAAGAAAGCATAATGAAAAAATCCGTCTTGTGAATTGATCTTGGTTTTGACTATTTGCCAGGCTTTTAAAATCGCAACAAACCATAGCCATAACATGGCTAAAAACCCTAAAACACCAGTTTCGCCGAGAACTCCAACAAATACATTTAGCGGCCCCGCAATTGGAAAAGGCCCTTTAACAACATATCCCGACATCAGTTGGTCGCTTGCCCCAAAACCGAACCCCAAAAGTGGGTTATTTTTGACTTGCTCAAGATAATAGAGCCAAATTTCCATCCTGCCAGTCGTCAAATCCCGTTGATCCAAACGCAGAAAAGCCGACAATTCATATCGATAAATAATGGCGAATAAGACGATTAAACCAATCACAATCCCCAACCCTGGAAGAAAGAATTGCCTTGCATGCAAGTTTGTAAATTGATGAACCAAATTACGCAACCACAAACCGCAATAAAAAAATAATGTCACCAGTATCCATAATAATGAGCCTCTGGAATTGGTTTTCCAAAATACCAACAAAATAACCGGTAAAATGAACACAAGCAGCATCCATTGAGTAGTTTTAGTACTAGTCACATGAATTTGAAAAAAAATACAGGTCACAGCTAATGCTATCATGCCGCCTAGACCATTTGCTTCAATGAATAAAAATGCCCATCGCTGACCCATTAAATAGTTTTCAAGGGTATAACCGAACCAAGAGACAGGTCCGGTTAATGTTAACAACACAGCGCCAAACGCACAACAAACTGAAACCGCCAGCAGCGGGATTATTCTACTCTGATATGGAACTGAATGCGCCAACATGCCTAGTAGCATAAATGGAGCTGAGGTCATCATTAAAATGACCAGTAACCTTAAACCATAAGCCGAATTAATTCCAAAAACAGCCGAAAGCCCCAGTATTAGTAACAAAACACATAAACTGTAAAAAAAAATCCTGATGGATTTAAACTTTTCCAACAAAATTTCTTTAAAGGCAAACCATATCCCAATAATTGAAAAAACAGCAATGAAAAAAAACCAGTATTGTCCAAATGAAATTTTTAATCGTTCACCTGACTGGTTACGGTAATAAAATTCCAGAAGAACGATTGCACTAACCCATAACAACCACCAGAATATTTTAAAAAAAAATTCTTTTTGAAGACTTTTTTCAAACTTAATATGCATTTTTATCGCTGAAAATCTTGAATGGTGTCATTATAATAATTTTTAGATCAAGCCACAGCGACCAATTTTCAATATACCAAAGATCGTACTCCACACGTTTTTTCATTTTCTCAAGTGTTTCAGTCTCACCTCGCAAACCATTCACCTGAGCCCAACCGGTAATTCCGGGCTTGACCTTATGTCGCCACATATATGATTCCACTAAGTCCTTGTAATATTCATTGTGTTCTAGCGCATGCGGCCTAGGGCCGACTATCGACATCCGTCCCTGGAGCACATTATAAAATTGGGGTAATTCGTCGAGACTGGTTTTACGTAAAAAGGCGCCAACCCGGGTAATTCTGTCATCATTTCGACAAGCTTGTACTAATTTTCCTTGCTCATGCTCATGGACTCTCATACTGCGAAACTTATAAACTTTGAATTTTTTTCCACCCACACCATTTCTGTATTGTTTAAAAACCACAGGTCCTGGGGAAGATATTTTAACTGCTATTGCTATCAGTATTCCGACAGGTAACAGCAAAATAAAGATAGGAATTCCAAGCATGAAATCCTCCATGCGCTTAAACCACTGATTAACACCATCCATCGGCGAACAACTTAAATCCAAGGCAAAAAAGCCCATAACATCAGTCGGCTTATGATTTAAAAGACGAATATCTTCAAAGCTCGGAAAAAACCGAATTTCAGCTGTTGAATATCGAAGCTCATATAAAATCTTTTTCAACAGCTCACCATCTCTTAATGGCAAACAAATCCAGACTTCGTGAACATGTCCTTGTTCAGCAGTCTTTTTTAATTGTTTTTCAAAACCAGAATGCTGGTTGCTATCCAAGTTAATGCAATTTATGACCTTAAATCCAAATTCCTTATGATCTTCACTTTGTTGTTGAATTTTATTCATTAAATTTCCTGAACCAACTAAAGCAACCATCTTTACATTGGCACCCTGCTTCCTAAGCCTGGTCAGTAACCAGAATAAAACGCCTTTATAAGTGCAACTAATAACAATGCCCGAAATAAACCATGCCCCCATCCAGATACGGGAAAACAGCTCATTTTGCTTCAAAATAACCAGAATCACGGCCAAAAAAGCAAATGTAACGACCCAGCAACCAGCGACTTTTAATAACTGGCGAACAATCTTCTGGCCACGCCAGGAACCATAAATGCCACTAAAAACACAAACAAGAACATAAATAAGAGCAACAACCAGAATGACAACTTTGTAATGGACTGGTAACTGCCAATGGTCAAAACGGTAAAAATAGGCAAGCAGGGCAGATAAAAAAACCACAGCCATATCCACTAATGAGATCAGGAAAGCAATGGGATAACGATCTGCAAATGTTAATGACTTCATTGAAGAAAAATTTGCAAGACTAATGAAATGAGAAAGGATCTAGAAAAAATGTTAAGAAAAATACTTTGAAGTCCAGAATTCCGGCTGAGCACTTAATCTTTTTTTAACTTCAGTTGGTAACCAATGACTGTAATAGCCCGTCCTAAATCCAAACCACATCGTGGCAAACTGCAACGTTGCAAATGGAATCAAATGGAATTGTTTCCGCTTGACCAATTCCGCCATCAACTTCTTGGCATACATCCATCCTCTTGGTTCAGCACGCCCAACTTTTTGATTAACCTCAGGAAATAATGCTCTTACGTAACCGATATCAAAATAACGTTTGAAACCTTCGGAAAGAGAATAACGATGTGAATGCTTCACTACTGCTTCAGCCACATAGGCAATCTTGTATCCTTTATTCAGCAACTTGACTACAGCAAAATACTCTTCACTGTTCATTAATGGATCAAAACCGCCAATTTCATCAAGTTGTTCATTTCGATAGGCCGAACAACTATTTGAACAAAAAAATGTATAGATACCATACTTATCCACATCAGCCAAACTTCTGATTTCTGATTTCTCAGGATAATTAAACACACGTGGAAAAGCTTCAAAGATATCCGCGTTCTCATGGGGTATCTGTCGAGCATAACTCACTGCAATTTCCTTTGATTCAATCAGAGGCTTAACTAAAAATTCAATAAATGACGAAGAAATAATTACAACATCCTGCGTTAAAAAAATAACGATATCCTTGCTATTTTTTTTTCTTACACTTTCTCTAGTCGCGCCATGATTAAAATCAGCCCTAGGAATAACCAAGACTTCGGCACCTACCCTTTTTGCTTCACTTGCGGTACCATCACTCGAACTTGAATCGACAACCAAAACATCAAAACCGGAAGAAATTATTTTCTCAAGATTTTCCAGAAAATGCCTAGTATTATCAATTGCATCTAAGGTAGGTATAATTATTTGTATTTTTTCTTGGTACACAAGAATCCTGATTGCTTCTTTTTTTACAAAAATCAAAAAGACTTCAACAAATTTTTCTTTATCTTTAATAGGGACGAAAGAATCATAACTTGCTTATGATAACACCGTTCCAGCTGACTCTAACATCAATTATCGAGATTTCCACCGCTCCGACTTAATAAAAAACTGATGTGTCAACACTTTTCCGGACACACAATTACCTAGATTTGTAACGATTTTCATATTCCACTGGCGACAAATAACCATTCGCCGAATGGATTCGCTCGCGGTTATAAAAAACTTCGATGTATTCA
>JALSJK010000057.1 GCA_026989395.1 Methylomonas sp. | reverse complement strand
GCAACACTTCAAGGTGTTTAATCTCGTCGTCTGATAGGTGGTAATCATTCATGTCGCTATTATATTCGCAATCAATGTAATGCGCCAGCTAGTTAATGTGCATTCTTAATCGCGAATAGTATATCCAGGTCGTGGAAACTGACCGATCCGCTACCGTCCAGATCGGCATCAGGGTTGGAAGTGCCAAAATTTTCTCGGAATTGATTTAGATCAGCAAAGCTTACTAAACCATTGTTATCAAAGTCAGCATCACAAAGGTTACCAAAGCCATCATTATCAGTATCACGCTGATCTGGATTAGCGATTATTGTGCAGTTATCATCAAGATCAATAATACCGTCTTCATCAGTGTCAAAAGTAAAATCTGGGTCAATGTTTGTTGGATCCCAATAATTTCCTGTAATCACAAGTAAATTGATTAGGTTGACCGAATCCTCGTAATAATCTTCATGCTGCTTATATAGAAAGGAATACATAGCATTGAGAAAAATCTGGTGTTTTTCATCAAGCATTGCCGAGATAGCGAAAGGAGCAACAAAGAAACTGGTGGAATAATCGCTTATTGGAGAACCATCAAGTTGGTATTCTGCTTTAATTTCATCTGCATTGTTATTGGTGCTGTCAGCTAGCCAGTTAATCATTTTAAGTGCGGCATGTTTAGAGTTAACGTCTTGATTAAGCAATGCATCTAGGCCAATACGCCAAGGGTCACGGCCAGCATTGTATGAATAGTCGCCGTCAGTTTCTGCTTCAAGGAAAAATGGTTTTGCAGGCTTGCAATGACTATCACAATTAATGATAAAATCAGGTAACAGTCCTGTATTAATACTAAACTTATTTTGTATGCTTCCAATGACTGCTTGTGACTGACGGATGATTGTTAACCATCTTGCATTTCCAGTCGCCCGGTAAAAGCTGCGAAAATGTGCCAGCATTAAGTCAGATGAACGAGGAGTAAATTGTGTCCATCTTTCAGAGATACAATCATCACTATTGTTGAGGACACAATCCTGTTCAACCCAGTCACCAAGTTTTGGTAGGTTACTTTGCCTGCCAATCGTGAATTTAAGGATGTCATTTAAAACTTTTTTGGCCTCCTGAAGATAATTTATTTTACCGTTACTTCCCCATTGCTTATGTGCTAGTAAGAGTGCATAGGCAATATCCGCATCACCATCGAAGGCGCTGTTTTCCTCTCCTGCAGGTATTTCAAAGCGTCTTCTTTCTCCAAGAGCAAGGGGGCTTTCTTTAACGCACCAGCTCATCAGATTATTACCAATACTGCTAGGGTACAGACGAGAAAAATGCCATAAACCATCAAACTTTGTTTGTGCATCAGCATCGTATCCTGCCATTAACACGACAATAACCATACCGTAACCTTGTCCTTCAGAGACCGTATAATCTTGACTGATATTTTCACATTTTGCGTTAGCAATAAGAGTCTTTCCTTTTGCAACCCTGTATAGAATTTGACCGTTGGCATTAGTACCAGTCTTTATTAGATAAGTACTTTGCCAGTAGTTATAAAAATCAGTAACATGTTTATCTTGTTCGTCTTGAGTAAAATTAGTTGGCTTGATGGTTCCTGGGCTGTATTTTACATGTTGTGGAAAGGGGTAATTAGGTTCTGCAAAAATTAGTGGTGAAAACAAAGAACAAAAAACAAAGGCTAGATTTATTTCATTGGGTATTGGATATTTCATTATTGGCACCATAAATATTGGGTGTATGAATAATTCATATTGTCGTCTTTAAATTGAAGGTCTTTTTTGAGTAAATTATCATTTGTGCCCCGGCATTTTGCCAAACAGACTCTTGAAAATAACAAGATCAGCAAAGCTGACCGATCCATTACCATCAAAATCGGCATCCGGGTCGTGACTACCGAAACGGGAACGAAATATTTCCAGATCGGCAAAACTGACGAAGCCATTATTATCCAGGTCAGCATCGCATCGGTTGCCAAAGCCATCATTATCTGTATCACGCTGAGCAGGGTTACTTATATTTAGGCAATTATCCCGGTCGTTTTCAATTCCATCATGATCGGAATCAATCTCCCTTCTCCAAGCAATTGCATAATCCCACTTATAAGGAAGTTGACCAGCATCACTGACAACCTTAAGGATATAATCCCGATTATTTTCCAGTTGTACCCATAAATTTTCAGTGTTATTTTTTTTACTTGTGGAAGAAGCAATAAGTAAAGGATTGGCAGTAACATCCACTAAAACTAGATTAAGGTCATAAAGATGGGCTGAATTTTCAAAATTAGTTTCAAATTCCGGTTCAATGTCAATGTTCCAGACCAATGAAACAAAAAACATTTCTGATTCTGATCCTGTTGAAAACGAATAGCTTGCTTCAGTATTACTATTCTCTAACCCACCGAAAGCAGGATCGTAATCAAATCCATTGGATGTGATAGTCGTAGCTAACCCGAAATTATCTTCTAAACTGTTTTGTTCGCCAGATATGAGAATTGAGTAACTATTAGCGATGTTGATTTGACCAGCACCAAAACGGATATCAAGGCCATTTTTTGATTGGGTAGCCGCAGTATTTCTATAATCAGTGATTAGACCATTATCGGTTTCACGATTAGCGCCAGCCATCAACAATGCTTTCACCACTTCTGATCGTTCAGCATTATAGATAACCTCACCGGCTCTATTTGTTGTTGAAGATATCAATGAATCAGAGGAGAGTAATGGGTTGTTGTGTCCGGCGTCAATTAATAAAGCTGCAGCAGCCGAAATAACAGGGGTTGCGGAACTGGTTGTTGAAAGAGGTACAACAATATCAGGTCGAGTACGTCCTGCTGAATAAATGGAATCAATTTTATCAGTACCAAGACCATGATGACCGTCACTACAACCAACGGCAATAACATTAAAAGCACTGCTCAGAAGGGGGGGATTCGAGTTACCATTTGATAACCCGACAATTTGAAGAAATTCATCACGATCAATGAGCCAATCAATTCGATGTAAAACATCAACATCACTAAATTGAGCTTCTGGCTCAGTGTCAGCAGAACCAATCCAGCTGTGATTCGCAATTCTGTTGACCGAGATGGCAGGCAGTAGAGAGGGATTGCCTGCATGCAAAAATCCACCTTCAATCCAATGATCTGCAAGATAAGCATCAACATGATTGATTCCTGGAGCAATGGAACTGGTGTGGCCAAAAAAAAGTCTAGCAACACCTGTCGCATGACTGGAAAAGAGACCGGATGTTGATGCACTAATATCATTAATCAGAATACCTTGAAAATCATTATTAGATATATCAGGTAACCAGGCTATGCAAACAGGAGGTGTGCTAGGGTCGTTGTCAGCATCAATTGCATTATTGCAAGCCTCGGCAAGAAGCACTTGTATGCCTGTACCATCTGCTAATGCCTCACCTTGCATGATTAAGCTATTTTTTAAAAGCGTATATCCTATTTCATTTTGTAGGTCAGCGTGTGCAGGAAAAACAGAAATGATAAAAGTGGATATTAAGAAAATTCTCTGTACATTCTGCATCTTCATTTTTTACAGGCAGACAAAAAAATGTATCTCAAAAACATTATGCTTTCATGAAACCTAAACCATTAGAATCAAACAATGAGTAGTTAGGAAA
>JALSJK010000056.1 GCA_026989395.1 Methylomonas sp. | reverse complement strand
TGGGGGTTAACATGGTGATCTTTTCGCCCAGAAAATTAAGGTCTATTATACTATTTCTGGGTGTTTTGTTCCTTGCTTTTTTATAGATAATTCTTTATTAATCATTTGGATAGGTTGTTTTTCAGTGGTGACTAAATAATGAGGCAGCCGCCCTTGCTCAATACCTTCACGGATAAAATACAGCAGTTCTTGCGCCCGTTCCAGAGCAAAACTGGGAATAATAACATTACCACCCTGATCGATGGTTTTGCTAATAGCAGTATAAAATTCATCCAGTGTAGGATTCAAAGTTTTGTGATTCCTATCGCCATAGGTAGTTTCCATCACGACAATATCAACATGAGGCGGCGCCGATGGATTTCGAATAATAGCACGATCGTCATACCCCAAATCTCCAGAAAACAAAATACTATGTTTTTTTCCATTGTCTGCAACTTCCAGAACAATAGATGCCGAACCCAGGATATGCCCGGCGTTAATGAAAGTGGCCTGAATTCCTTCTGCAATAGTCAATGGAGTCTTATATTGAACTGATCTGCCAAAATATCCAAAACTATTTAAGGTATCGACAACATCATAAAGAGGTTCAACCGTTTCCTTTTTACCATGTCGTGATGCTTTCTTTGATTTGTAACGAGCCTCATCTTCTTGTAATTTGGCAGAATCCATTAAAACCAGTCTGGCCAGTTCAAAAGAGGCTGCTGTTGAGATGATTTCCCCGGTAAATCCACGCTTCACCAAAAGTGGAATACGACCACAGTGATCCAGATGGGCATGAGTCAATAATAAATAATCAATATCGGCAGGATCAAAACCGAAGGGCTCGGAGTTTTCTTCATCCATTTCCCGTCCTCCCTGATAAAGTCCGCAATCAATCAGGATTTTTTTACCTAATGCTTCAAATAAGTGGCAAGAACCGGTCACATTTTGGTCAGCTCCGTGAAACTCTAATTTCATGATTTCCCCCTTAGCCTTTTAATTATTGGTAAAACAATACTCTTACATCACTTGCTTGTGTATTGCCACCGTTTATTGGAAACTATGAAATATTCTCTTATAAACCTGTTTTAATTCATCACCGATCACCTTAGTTGCATGAATCAGCTCAGAACTGGCTTCTTTGGTGTCATCATTGATTATTCCCAATGCATCAATGAACTGCGCCCAATATTTCTCCGCATGTTGCCATTCATCTTTTACCTCCATACTGGCCAGATGCATTTTGAGCTCAATTTCATCACGCTGCTGCTTCAAAGTACCTGCTAATTCATCAAGTTCATTTTTTAAACTCACATTACCCCCTCAAATTAATGATTTATATCATTGAGGCAGCAAAAAAAGCATTTAGTTTCTTTGATTTTTATAAATGTCATTGCTCAAACAAGATTTTCTAGAGAAGTGCTAGGTTTTCAGGTTGGTAGAGAGTCAAGTTCGTATATTCTTGAATTTCGAGCTGCATAGAGTATTACGCAGCGAAAAATACCGGAGAAAGGGGAAATTTCCCACTGCCTTAATAGATTCACCGAAAATCGGACAGTCTTTTCGATACTTACGTTGGACGCTTCCCTTCAAAGTCACTAAAATAGAAACATTTTAATCAAGAGAATTTCTATGCCTTCCTTTGATATTGTTTCCGAATATGATTTGCATGAAGCAAATAATGCGGTCGATCAAGCTAATAGAGAAGTCACTACCCGCTTTGATTTTAAGGGATCAGGTGCCCGCTATGAATTTAAAGATGGCATTATTACCATGTCCGCAGAAGTTGAATTTCAATTACAGCAAATGTTGGATATTCTACAAGGTAAGCTGACTAAAAGAGGGATTGATATCACTTGCATGGATATTGCTGATCCTCAAATTGCAGGCAAAACCGCGCAACAGATTCTCACGCTAAAACAGGGCCTGGAGACTGATTTAGCAAGAAAAATTGTTAAATTAATTAAACAAAAAAAGCTGAAAGTTCAAGCCGCTATCCAAGGCGAAAAAGTACGTGTCACCGGCAAAAAAAGAGATGATCTGCAACAGGTTATTCAGATGTTAAAAGAACAAGATCTAGATATGCCACTTCAGTTCAATAATTTCAGAGATTAAAAGTTTTAAACAATAGTCTTGATTTGTTTTGAATATAGCAAATAAATTATTATCAACGAAAACATCCAAAACGCGACTAAGGGGCCAATAATGCCATCATATGGACTGGTTAACCAAACCCATTCAGAATCAGGATTAGCTTGGAAATAACGCTTGCTCATTTTAATTTGAGTAACCCAGGCGGCGTGACAACCAATGCAAAACCCCAACCCCAGACCCATTTTTTGCCGGGCAATCGCCAAAAAGCTACCGACCATAAATAATGCCGCGAAAGCGGGTAAATTATCTGGATTAAATAAATGTTGTAAAGCATCCATACCTAATTGCTTAAAATTGGCAAAAAAATCAACTTGTTGATATGGAATAACCATTTTAGGCTTAATGAAATGTAATGCTGCGTAGCTTAATGAACTAATTCCAACGCCCGCCCATAAACCAATTTTTCTTACCATGCTGGTCAACAACACCCCGCGAAACAGTGGTTCTTCAGCAAGTGAAATTAAACTGGCCAGAAAAACAGCAACAATTAATCTTTTGGAGATTGTGAATAAAGACCAATCTGCTGACTCTTTCAGCATGTTGATATCCAACAAATACAAAGTTACCAATACTGGTAACAAGGTTAAAATGCCAACAATAAATCCTTGTTTGAATTGTTTCAGGAAAACTGGTTTTTCGTTAAAGCCGATATCTTCTTTACTGTATTTCAACCAACGCATGGTTGGATAAATGCTGATTATTAATAAAATTAAGACTGCCTTACTAACAATCTTGTTGAGTTTTAATTCGCCATCGATAACGATGAAAATCAGATAACTGATCGCATAACCCAGCAAAGTACACAATAAAAAAACACCAATGGGTGCTAGCAGAACTTTGATTTTATCCATAGTCGCCCCATAACGTTTGCACTGCAGCCAAGGCGGCTAGCGCTGCTGTTTCTGATCGTAAAATTCGTTTACCTAATTGGACGGAAACAAAACCAGAATCTGCCACCTTCACCCTTTCCTGTTGAGCAAATCCACCCTCTGGTCCAGCAAGTAGGGTAATCATGGGTTGCTTTAACTCCAATGAAGAAAATTTGGTTGTTGCGTTAGGATCCAAGAATACTCTGACTCCGGATTGCTGATGCGTCCATTCAAATAATGGTTGTACGTCATTAATTACGGGCACCCATGTTCTTCCACATTGTTCAGAAGCATGAGTGGCAATTTTCTGCCAGTGTTTGATTTTTTGTGATTTTTTATCTTCAGTCAATTTGACAACAGTTCGTTCAGAAATTAGCGGCGAAATAACATGTACGCCCAGCTCAACTGCCTTTTGTATTGCATAATCCATCCGGGAACCTTTGGAAACGGATAAACCAAAGTTTACTTGCAAATTTGATTCGACGTTTTTATCAATCCATTCGAGGATATTTATTGCCACACGCTTACGACTCGACTCCATAATATTGCCGAGATATTCGCCTCCCTGGCCATTAAATATAACAATATTGGCCCCCTTTTTTAACCTTAAAACAGTTCTAAGATAGTGGCCGCCCTCTTCATTCAAGACAATTTGCTCACCGGACTGTAATGGCATGTCTTGAAAAATGCGTGATACCCTCATTAATGAGATTATATCTTTTTGAAGGATCTATAAAACAAAAAAAGCACAAAAAGACACGAAGAAAGCTTCACTGCTTTTGCACTTTTTTGGGTAATTGCTATTTTAAAGTCAGATTATTCCAAATCGCCAATGTGGGGCCGGAGTGATTCATTGTGTAAAAATGCAAGCCAGGCGCTCCTTTGTCTAATAATCTTTGACAAAGATCAGTAACGACATCGACACCAAAATCAATAATAGCCTCTCGGTCATCACCAAAACATTCCAATCGTTTTCGCATCCAACGAGGAATATCAGCACCGCACATATCGGAAAACCGAAATAATTGTGAATAATTGGTAATTGGCATGATGCCAGGAACAATAGGAATATCTATACCCATGCGCTCACACGCATCAACAAAATAAAAATAGGCATCCACATTGTAAAAATACTGGGTTATGACCGCATTAGCCCCTGCATCTACTTTACGTTTGAAATTTTTCAAATCTTCAGTTGCACTTTGCGCCTGCGGATGAACCTCAGGATACCCTGCAACATGAATTTGGAAATAATCGCCTGTTTCTTCTCTAATAAAGTCAACCAGTTCGTTGGCGTAACGAAATTCTCCGGCGGACATCATTCCAGAAGGTAAATCACCTCGAAGCGCGACTATTTTAGAAATATTATTGTCTTTGTAACTTTGTAGAATATCCCGAATATTTGCTTTAGTTGAGGCAACACAGGACAAATGCGGTGCGGCTGATACACCATTTTGTTGAATTTTAACCACGGTATCATAAGTTTTATCCCGTGTAGAACCACCGGCGCCAAATGTCACAGAATAAAAGTCCGGTTTTAATTCAGCAAATTGCTGATGAACAACTTCCAGTTTTTTAACCCCTTCCTCTGTTTTAGGCGGATAAAACTCAAAACTGAATAATTGTGGATATTTTTTTTGTGATTGCATTTGTATTGTTACATACTTGAAAAGTTCTTATTAAAAAACAAATGAAAAAAAAGGCCGGTTTATTCGGCCTCTTTTTCCTAATCAAATCATTCTTTTAGTAACGGTAGTGTTCTGGTTTAAATGGCCCCTCTACCGATAAACCAAGATATTTTGCCTGTTCTTCTGTTAGCTTGGTCAGTTGTACACCTAACTGGCCCAAATGCAATGCCGCAACTTTTTCATCCAGTTTTTTAGGTAAAACATACACTTTATTTGAGTACTGATCTGAATGATTCCATAACTCAATCTGGGCTAAAACCTGATTACAGAAAGAATTCGACATTACAAAACTCGGGTGACCAGTCGCACAACCTAGATTAACAAGCCTTCCTTCCGCTAATACGATAATTCTTTTTCCATCAGGAAAAATTACATGATCAACCTGAGGCTTGATATTATCCCAATCATATTTGCGCAATGAAGCAATATCAATTTCCGAATCAAAATGGCCAATATTACAAACAATGGCCTGATCTCTCATTGCCGCCATATGGTCATGAGTGATGACATTGAAATTACCGGTTGCAGTAACAAAAATATTGGCTACCGGCGCTGCTTCTTCCATAGTTACTACTCGATATCCTTCCATTGACGCTTGCAAAGCACAAATAGGATCAATTTCTGTCACCCAAACTGTTGCTCCTTGCCCTCGTAATGATTGAGCACAACCTTTTCCAACATCGCCATAACCGCAAACAACTGCAATTTTTCCGGCAATCATCACATCAGTTGCTCTTTTGATGCCATCCAGTAATGATTCTCGGCAACCATAAAGATTATCAAATTTGGATTTGGTCACTGAATCATTGACATTAAAAGCTGGAACTCTCAATAACCCATCTTTCATCATCTCATACAAACGCATGACGCCGGTTGTAGTTTCTTCTGAAAGACCTTTAACATCATCCATCCAGTCTGAATATTTCTCATGCATCATTAATGTCAGATCACCACCATCGTCCAAAATCATATTAGGACGCCAGCCATTGGGACCGTCTATGGTTTGATCAATACACCACTCGGCTTCTTCTTCAGTTTCACCTTTCCAGGCAAATACTGGAATTCCAGCCGCTGCCATGGCAGCAGCAGCATGATCCTGAGTTGAAAATATATTACATGACGACCAACGCACCTCAGCACCTAAAGCCGTTAAGGTTTCAATTAATACAGCCGTTTGAATGGTCATATGCAGACAACCAGCAATCCTGGCGCCTTTTAGAGGTTGTTGCTCACCATATTCTTTACGCAATGCCATTAATCCCGGCATTTCAGTTTCAGCAATATTAATTTCTTTACGACCCCATTCAGCCAAGGAAATATCCGCTACTTTGTAATCTTGAAAACTCATTATTGACTCCATTATTGATGTATTCTAAACATTAGCAGCATCTTTTAATACTTCAACCTTATCGGTTTTTTCCCAACTAAAAGAATCTTCAGTTCGACCAAAGTGTCCGTAAGCCGCTGTCTGCGTATAAATTGGTTTCAGTAAATCCAGCATGGCAATCAAGCCTTTTGGCCTAAGATCAAAATGCTCTCTAACAATTTCTACTAATCGCTGTTCATTCAATTTCCCGGTTCCGAAAGTATCAATACTAATCGAAGTCGGCTCTGCTACCCCAATTGCATAAGAAACCTGGATTTCACAACGCTCTGCCAAACCTGCTGCAACAATATTTTTGGCAACATAGCGACACATATAAGCCGCTGAGCGATCAACTTTTGATGGATCTTTCCCGGAGAAAGCGCCACCGCCATGACGTGCCATTCCTCCATAGGTATCCACGATGATTTTACGGCCTGTGAGTCCGCAATCGCCAACTGGTCCGCCAATGATAAACTGGCCAGTTGGGTTAATAAAATATTTGGTATCTTTATGTAACCATTCGTTTGGCAGTATCGGTAATATAATTTCATCCATTACCGCCTCATGAATCTGTTTTGCGCCAATTTCAGGAGAATGTTGAGTTGACAAAACGACAGCATCAATAGCAACTGGCTTGTTGTTTTCATAGCGGAATGTAACCTGGCTTTTTGCATCGGGACGCAACCAAGGGAGCGTTTTGTTTTTCCTAACCTCGGCCTGACGCTTTACCAATAAATGCGAATAGGTAATTGGCGCCGGCATCATCACATCTGTTTCATTACTGGCATACCCAAACATCAAACCCTGATCGCCTGCTCCCTGCTCATGATCGTCTGCTTCGTCAACACCCATAGCAATATCGGGTGACTGCTTACCAATGGCATTAATAACAGCACAGCTCTCCCAGTCAAAACCAATTTCCGAACTGTTATAACCAATATCTTTGACAACCTTTCTAACCACAGCCTCAGTATCAACCCAGGCGTCAGTGGTAATTTCACCCGCAATGATGACCATACCTGTCTTTACCATCGTTTCACAAGCTACTCTGGAACGAGGGTCTTTTTCCAACAAAGCGTCAAGAACTGCATCAGAAACCTGATCTGAAACCTTATCCGGATGTCCTTCTGAAACGGATTCCGATGTAAAAATAAAATCGCTACTCACAATGCACCTTTTGTTTTGTCGTTGCTTTAAAAAAAGCTGCAAAAGCAGCTTCAAATTATGAATGGTGGGCCCTGAAGGACTCGAACCTTCGACCTGCCGATTATGAGTCGGATGCTCTAACCAACTGAGCTAAGGGCCCGTAATTTTGAATAAATCCTACTAAACGTGAGTCATTATAGTTAAATAACAATAGTTTGAATAGAAATACAAAAACTAATCAGATTCAAGAAAACATCTTAATTGTTCTGAACGTGAAGGGTGGCGTAATTTACGTAATGCTTTCGCTTCAATCTGGCGAATCCTTTCACGAGTAACATCAAACTGCTTACCTACTTCTTCCAAGGTATGATCAGTATTCATATTAATACCAAAACGCATGCGCAGTACTTTTGCCTCCCTCGCAGTTAATCCAGCAAGCACATGCTGGGTAGACTCACGCAAACCAGCAAAGGTTGCAGATTCGACCGGCGACAGTATTTTAGCATCTTCAATAAAATCACCCAAATGTGAGTCTTCATCATCGCCAATCGGAGTTTCCATTGAAATGGGTTCTTTTGCTATTTTCAATACTTTTCTTACCTTATCTTCAGGCAGCTCCATATACTCAGAAAGTTCTTCTGGCGTGGCTTCGCGTCCTTTTTCCTGCAATATCTGCCTTGATACACGATTCAGTTTATTAATCGTTTCAATCATGTGGACAGGGATACGAATTGTACGAGCTTGATCTGCAATAGAACGAGTTATCGCCTGTCTAATCCACCAGGTTGCATAGGTTGAAAATTTATAACCTCTCCGGTATTCAAATTTATCAACTGCTTTCATCAAGCCGATATTTCCTTCTTGAATCAGATCAAGAAACTGTAAGCCTCGATTGGTATATTTTTTTGCGATCGAAATAACCAAACGTAAATTTGCCTCAATCATTTCTTTTTTAGCACGCCGGGCTTTCGCTTCTCCAATAGAGATCCTACGACTAATATCCTTGTTAATAGCAATGGATAAGCCACTATCACGCTCCAATGCTACCAGGTAATTTTGTACTTTTTTTATCTCTTCCAGATTTCCCTTAAGCGCTTCGGTAAAAGGATGTTTTTTTGTCAAAAAAGGCTCTAACCAATCTAAATTGGTTTCGTTTCCCGTAAAAGCTTCAATAACCTTTTTCCGCGGCATCTTCGAGTTTTTTACGCAAAGTTCTAGAATAGCTCTTTCTTGTTTTCTAATTTCTTCAGTTGTCGTCGTTACAATTGAAGTAAGCTCTTTAAAATATTTTGGCGCCCATTTGAATTCCAGAAACTTGTCGGCAATATCTTCAAATGCTTGTTCAGTTTTTTCATGACCATAGCCATGCTTCTTAACTGCTTTTTTTGCAACTACACTTAGTTTTTTTAGCTCATCGATCTTATCCTTAAAATCTTCATACTTTATTCCTGTATCTTCATCCTCTCCCTCTTCCTGGGTTTCTTCTACTTGGCCAATTTCGTATTCAGGCTGATTCAGATCAATAAAATCGGTAATCAAATCTGATATACGTAAACCATCTTCCTCTTCACCAATTCTCTCAAAATCGCTAATAAACCTATCAACAACATTTGTCGATCTTGCCATACCACGGACCACCTGCCTCAATCCTTCTTCAATCCGTTTTGCTATTTTCAACTCTTCTTTTCTGGACAATAATTCAACCGATCCCATTTCCCGCATATACATTCTTACCGGATCTGTGGTGCGACCGAATTCACTGTCAACCGATGCCAAAGCGGCAACTTCAGCCGCGTCATCATCATCGACCTCAATTGCAGTGCCCGTTATCAGCGCATCATCATCATCTGGCGCTTCTTCATGCACCTGAATTCCCATATCATTGATCATGGCAATGATATCTTCAATTTGCTCGGGATCAACAATATCACTTGGCAAATGGTCGTTTACTTCGGCATATGTTAAATAGCCTTGGGCCTTACCTTTGGCAATTAATTGCTTAAGTTGAGATTGCTGCTGTTCTTGATTCATTTCTTACCCTTTCTTACAAGCCATATGTACGCTGAACCGGTCATTATACCAGATATTGTATATATAGGCTTTATTATTTCTTTTCAAGTAACTCCAAAAACAAACGGCGTTCAGATTCATCAAGACCTTGAGATTCTTCTTTAAGAATTAATTTTTCTAAGAATTTTTCCCGTTCTTGCTTAACCATTCTGCGCAACGCTTCACTAAATTCTTCCTCAATCACATCCTCTGGGAGCTGCAGATCTTGAAAACCCAACCGCTTAACATACTTCTCCTCCGCTTCTCCCCGAAAACTTTCAACCAGACTAATTAAAGACGGTGACTCAGCCATTGAGATTCTTTCGGCAATTTTTTTAAACAAATTAATTGCCGGAGATTCCAAGCCACTACAATCTTCTCGCTGCTCATCAACAAATTTTATCAAATTCGGATTTTGCAGCAATAACGTAATCACAGCCCGAGCTGGTGAATTTTTTTTCCGGCTAGCAATTAAAGAAGTTGATTGGCTCATTTTTTGGACAGAAGCATCATCAAAAAGATCCAGATTTTCGACATGAGTAATCTTTTGTAACTGATTCAGCATCAATTCCTGATACACCCCATTGGGCAGCCTTTGCAAATAGCTCTTTGCCTTCCCAACCAGACCCGCCCTACCTTCAAGACTTTTGACATCATGTGAATCAGTTAAATACAAAAAAAAATAATCGGAAAGCGGTTGAGCTTGGTCTAGCATTACAGAAAAAGCATCGACTCCTTTACTCCTAATGACCGAATCTGGATCCTCACCCCTAGGCAAAACCATAATTTTAACCTGCCTGCCATCCCGCATAACGGGCAGCACCGTCTCAACCGCTCGCCACGCAGCCTGACTTCCAGCAGAATCTCCGTCAAAGCAAAACACTAATTCGGAAGCAAATCGAAACAATAAATTAAAATGCATTTCGGAAACAGCTGTACCAAGTACTGCAACTGCATTGTCGACCCCATACTGATGCAGAGCAATCACATCCATGTACCCTTCTACGATAATAAAACGCACGGGTTTAGGCTTTTTTTTCAGAACCTCATACAAACCATAAATTTCCTTGCCTTTCTGGAAATATGACGTTTCAGGCGAATTCAGATACTTTGGCTGGGAATCATCCAGTACACGACCACCGAAACCGATAACCCGCCCTCTTCGGTCACGAATGGGGAACATGACGCGCCCCCGAAACCGATCATACAGGTCACCACTTTCCCCAGCCTTTAACAATCCGACCTCAAGCAATGATTTTCGCCCAAATTTTGCTTCCAGCGTTTTCCATTGATTTGGCGCATAACCCAGTAAAAACTGCTTTGCCAAATCGCCACCAACACCTCTGGACTTTAAGTATTCAATTGCTTTTTGCGCATCAGGATTATCGCGAAATTGCTTATGATAAAACAATGCTACTTGCTTCAGTAATTCATAACTTTGTTCTGCATTTATCTTGTCACTTGATTTATCGACAACATAATTTTGTTGTTCTTTGGGCACTTCAAGCCCCAAAAATGCAGCCAAATCTTCAACGGCTTCAACAAAATCCAAATGATTAAAATCCATCAAGAAGCTGATCGCATCGCCGCCCGCTCCACAACCGAAGCAGTGGTAGAATTGCTTGCTGCGATTGACGGAAAAGCTTGGGGTTTTTTCAGTGTGAAATGGGCAGCGCGCTACAAAGTTACTGCCCGATTTTTTTAGTGGAACGAGCGAATCAATTAAATCGACGATATCAACCCGCGTTAATAGATCATCGATAAACTCTCGAGGAATGCTACCACCCGACATAAGCAATCCCGTTATCCATTAAGCCGCCCCGAAAAGGCGACATATCAAACTAACCTGCCAATTTTTGCTTGATTTTAGCACTTACCAGGGACATATCCGCTCGCCCCTGCATTTTTGGTTTCAAAACTGCCATGACTTTTCCCATATCTCTAATTGAAGCAGCGTCAGTATCAGAAACTGCTGATTCAATCATTGAATCAATCTCGGCATCTGTTAACGACTCAGGCAAAAATTCTTTAATAACAACAATTTCCGCCTCTTCAACTTCGGCAAGGTCATCACGCCCAGCGTCTCGATATTGTCTAATTGACTCTCGACGCTGTTTGAGCATTTTATCCAGAACAATAATAACTTGCTCATCATCCAGCTCAATCCGCTCATCCACTTCCCTTTGCTTGATAGCGGCCAGAATGAGCCGTATCACACCCAAGCGCTTTTTGTCGCCTGCCTTCATGGCAGATTTCATCTCGCTTTTAATGGTTTCCGTTATCTTAGGCACGACCAGCCTCAAGCCTGCGGACGACCGCGACGCAAATTCTTTAATGCGTACCTTTCACGGGATAATTTTTTAAGATGGCGCTTAACAGCTGCCGCCGCTTTACGCTTACGTTCGGCAGTCGGTTTTTCATAGAATTCACGTCTGCGAACTTCGGACAATACACCTGCCCTTTCACAGGCTCTTTTGAAGCGCCTAATTGCAATTTCAAATGGTTCGTTTTCTTTTACTTTAATAGCCGGCATTAAATTACTCTGTTTGTTAAAATTGATTGATAAAAATCTAGCATCAAAGCGATGCTTAATAAACCCTTTATTATAACTTGTCATACCCAATATAGCAAAACCACCAACCATGATTATTTTAGGCATTGAAACCTCCTGCGACGAAACCGGTGTAGCACTTTATGATTCGGAAAAAGGTCTGATTGGCCATTTACTCCATAGCCAAGTCGATATGCATAGTGAATATGGAGGAGTTGTACCTGAGCTGGCATCAAGAGATCATATCCGAAAACTCATTCCATTAATCAGACAACTGCTGTGCAACTGCCATCTGAAATCCGCCAATCTGGATGCTATTGCCTATACTGCTGGGCCTGGCTTGGCAGGCGCATTGTTGGTAGGCGCAGCCACAGCCAAGAGTCTTGCCTGGAGCTGGGACATTCCAGCGATAGCAATTCACCACATGGAAGGACATTTACTAGCCCCAATGCTTGAACCTGACCCCCCAACATTTCCTTTTATCGCTTTATTGGTTTCTGGAGGCCATACACTTCTAGTTGAAGTTAACGGCATTGGTCAATATCAATTGCTGGGTGAATCCCTGGATGATGCTGCCGGTGAAGCTTTTGATAAAACAGCCAAAATGCTAGGACTTGGTTACCCTGGCGGGCCATTATTATCAAAACTAGCGACCCAAGGCGCACCAAACCGATTCAAATTTCCAAGACCGATGACTGATCGCCCAGGACTTGATTTCAGCTTTAGCGGCTTAAAAACCTTTACCATGAATACCCTCCATAAAACCCAGCAAAACTTTCAGGATAAAGCCGATATTGCTTATGCATTTCAGGAAGCCGTCGCAGACACGCTAACCATAAAGTGTCGAAGAGCTTTACAGCAAAGCGGATTAAAAAGATTAGTGGTATCCGGAGGCGTCAGCGCCAATAATCAAATTCGTCAAACCCTGACTGCAATGACTGAACAAGAAAATGCACGAATTTACTTCCCCAGATTGGAATTTTGCACCGATAATGGCGCAATGATTGCCTTTGCCGGTTGTCAACGGTATCTAGCAGGACAACGGGAAAACCTGGAAATTCAAGTAAATGCTCGCTGGCCCATCAACAAACTTTCGTAAAACAGAAGTTAATCTTCGGTCCCCTGAAGCAATCTTTTAATATTTTCCTTATGTCGCCAGAATAAAATACCCGAAATCAAAATTGCCACTGTAGCCAGCTCCACACTCTCCGAAATAAACCAAACGTATACTGGCGTTAATGCAGCTGCAACCAAAGCAGAAAGCGAAGAAATTTTAAAAAGCTTATAAACAAGTATCCAGGTTCCACAAACCAGTCCACCAATCATCCAGGAAAACCCAGACAAGACACCAAATGCGGTTGCCACCCCCTTGCCACCTTTAAAACCAAAAAAAACCGGGAACAAGTGGCCTAAAAAGGCTGCCATTCCTACGAGCGCCAAGAGTAAATAATCGGCTCCGAGCAACTTGGCCAATAAAACCGGTATCAATCCTTTTAACATATCACCAACCAGAGTGATCGCAGCGGCTTTTTTTCCTCCAATACGCATCACATTAGTCGCACCGGGATTTTTCGAACCCTGTTCCCGGGGGTCTGGCAGATTCATTGCCTTACAAACAATAATGGCACTGGACACTGAACCCATCAAATAGGCAATTGGAATTAACAACCACTGAAACATATTTTACCTTTAATTATATTATGGTGACTTATGCGATAATATTTGCCGATTTGACATAATAACTGGAATTCAAGATGGATATTATATTTTTAGGCGGTCTCAAAATAGAAACCATAATTGGCATATATGATTGGGAAAGAGAAACAAAACAAATGATTATACTGGATATCGAAATGGCTTTCGACATCAAAAAAGCAGCTCAAAGTGATGATATTGAGGACACCCTTGACTACAAAGCCGTCTCAAAAAGTGTCATTGCCTTTGTAGAAAACAGTAGCTTCTTTTTAGTAGAAAAATTGGCCGAAGAAATTACTCAACTTATTTTGAACGACTTTAATGTTCCATGGGTCAAACTGACACTCAACAAAAAAGGCGCTATTCGCGGCGCCAGCGATGTTGGAATTATCATTCAAAGAGGAGCTAAGTAGACCATGCCTCGTGGTTATATCAGTCTTGGTAGTAATATTGACAAAGAAAAAAATGTTGTTTCTGCTTTACAAGCCCTGGAAAAACAATTCGGTCAACTGATTGTTTCCAGTACCTATGAAAGCGAAGCCGTGGGTTTTACTGGTGAGCCTTTCTATAATCTGATGATAGGCTTTGACTCCGAACTTGATATCAAAAGCGTCGCCAAAATACTTCGACAAATAGAGAAGCAACATGGCCGTACTCGCAATTGCAAAAAGTTTTCTGCGCGGACGCTCGATCTTGATTTGATTCTTTTTGGTGATTTGATTATCTCCGATGGCCGGCTGCAAATTCCTCGTGATGAAATTGAACGCTATGCTTTTGTCCTGGAGCCTTTAGCCGAAATTGCTCCAGCCCTAAAACACCCTGTCAGCCATATAACTTATGCGCAATTATGGGAAAATTTTGATAAATCAAAGCTCACTCAACATCGGGTTAAAACACCAACAGCGTTAACAAAATAATGTTCGCCCTCCATCAACACTGATAATTTGACCGGTTATATAATCGGCATCTTGAACCAAAAAATGTACTGTTTTGGCGATATCATGGATTTCACCTTTACGCTGGAGTGCAATGCGCTCAAGAATTATTGCTTTTTCAGCCTCAGGAAAATCATCTTCCGGCCATAAAATAGCCCCCGGCGCCACAGCATTTACTCGTATCTGTGGTGCTAATTCTTTGGCCAGTATTTTGGTCATTGCTGAAAGTCCAGCTTTTGCAATACTATATACTGGAAAAAACTCCAAACCTCTTTCTGCATGAATATCAGTGATATTGATGATGCAGCCGTTTCTTTGTTTTAAAGTTGGCATCAAAGATTTTGCTAGAAAAAAAGGTGCTTTCAGGTTACTTCCTAGTAATTCATCCCATTGCTGCTCCGTAACCTTATTCATTGGCGTAGGATAAAAACTTGAGGCGTTATTCAGCAACACATCAACACCACCCCACGCAGCAATCGCCGCATCTGCGACTTTTTGTAAAGCTTGAATATCCAGCAAATCGGCTTGAATTATTTTTGCTGAACCTGATCGTTTTTTATTCAACTTCTCCGTTAAAGAATGCGCATCATCTTTTGAATTTCTGTAATGAACAAGGATGTTGCAACCTTCATTATGTAACAAACGAGCACAAGCCGCCCCTACTCGCCTGCCTGCCCCGGTAATCAAAACATTTTTTTGCACTATACTTTCACCCACAATCACTGCTAATGTTTTTTATCACATACCATGAAAAAAGTTATTACTTTTTTATTCGCTCTAATAATTTCCAGCTGTAATAACTCCGACTTAAACCTTGCAAAACTGTCAACCGATGCTGTTATTTTGGCATTCGGCGACAGCTTGACTTATGGTACAGGTGCAAATGATGAACAAGCCTATCCATCTATTCTGGAAAAATTAACTTCTCGTGAAGTTGTCAATGAAGGTATTCCAGGTGAAATTACTCGCGATGGCACAAAAAGATTACCGGAATTGCTCGACGAAATCCAACCTGAATTATTAATCCTGATTCATGGCGGCAATGACATGATCAAAAAAATTCCTAAACAGGAAATCAGCGCCAACCTAGGCAAGATGATCAGCGAAGCCAAACAACGTGATATTTCTGTCATTTTAATTGGCGTCCCTGAACCCAAATTACTCATTTCATCCAGCTCTGACATTTATCAAAATCTAGCAGTGCAATTTCAAATACCGGCCGATTTTGATACCTTGCCAGAAATTTTAAGCACACCAAGTTTGAAATCTGATTTAATCCATCCAAATGCCGAAGGATATAGTTTTTTAGCAAAGAAAATACACGAGCTTTTAAAACAAAGCGGAGTTTTATAAAAAATCAAATACCGCCTTGAATCAACCGCACTTCTCTATGCGGATAAGGAATTTGAATATTATGCTTTTTCAGCTCAATCCAGACCATCATCAATAAATCAGCTTCTACGCGATTTTCGCCATCATCAATTCCATCTATCCAGTATTCCACACCAAAAACCACCCCTGAATCTGCAAATTTACGTATTTCACAATCCGGCTGCTCTGGTTCTTGAAGAACCTGAGGATGTTTACTAATAGCCCCAATAATGATTTCTGGAACTCTGGGAATATCAGAATCATAAGAAACCGAAAATTCAAAATCATATCGCTGCAATGAATCCTGATGCGTCCAATTGGTAAAAGCTGTGGTAATAAACTGCTCATTTGGCACCACAATGGTTTTGCCATCGAATGTTTTCAATGTCGAAGAACGCATATTCAATTCTTGCAAAATTCCTGATTTGCCATTTTCAAGCTCAATAAAATCACCAACGCTAATGGAACGATCCAACAAAATAATAATGCCGGAAATAAAATTTGAGGCAATTTGCTGCAGTCCAAAACCCAACCCGACACCTAAAGCGCCGCCAAATACCGCCAAAGCAGTCAATTCCAGACCGACGACCTGAAGTAACAGCAGGAAAACCACCAAAAAAACTGCTATTTCAAAGAGCTTGGCAAACAACTCACGGGTACGAATATCCAGGTTCTGCTTGCTTCTAATTACTTTTTGCCCACTTTGATTGGAAATCTTTCCCAACCAAAACAATATTGAACCGAAAATTACAACACGAGCAAAGGTAAAAATTGAAACTCTGATATTGCCAGCCTCAAAAGCTATACCATCAAGAAAAACTATTATTTCATCAAGCCAGCCAAACACATACAATGCAGCAAGCGGAATCCCGACCCAACGGAATAAACCATTAATAAATGAATTCTTGATGAATCGCGTAATGACACTGTATAGCAACAATACCACCGCAAGACTCTGGGCAACTTTAACCAACCAAACCTGCCCGACTGCCAGGAAAACTAATTGCGAGGCAACCCAGAGGAACACGACGCAAAACACAAGAAATAGCAACTTCCGCGCTTTATAAATTGCAGTGCGTATACGGAAAAATGAACCAGACCAAGGCTCTTGGACCAGTAATGGCAACCGCCTAACAAACACTCCATAAACCAGCCATGCCAGAAAAATTGCGCTAAGAATAGCGATAATCTGGACATAAAACTGAGGGCTAACCGCCCAAGACAGGACGATATTGAACCACGCCTGGGCTTTTGCTTCGATTGAATCCAGATTCATCTTAAAAAGGATTTGATGAAGGAAATCTACACTACAAATGTAGAAAAATGCTTTAGCTTATTCTTCACGATCCAACCCTTCCTGCTCATACCCTACTTGCTTTGCCGCTGACTTTCTAACAAATAAGCGAGAAAATAGTAAACCAGTTTCAAACAATAACCAGATCGGTATTGCAAGCAAAGTTTGTGAAATTGCATCAGGAGGCGTCAAGAACATACCGATAATAAATGCCCCAACGATAACATAAGGCCGCTTTTCTGCAAGAGCTGCAGGAGTCGTGATTCCAGCCATCACCAACACAATCGTGAAAATGGGCACCTCAAATGCCATGCCAAAAGCAAAAAACAAGGTCAGCACAAAATCAAGATATTTTGTGATATCGGTCATCACCATTACGCCTTCTGGCGCCGCAGCGGTTAAAAACCCAAAAACCAATGGAAAAACTACAAAATAGGCAAAAGCTGCCCCCAAATAAAACAATAAAGTACTGGCAATTAACAATGGCAGAATCATTCTGCGTTCATGGCGATACAAACCGGGCGCCACAAAAGCCCAAAATTGAAAAAGAATAACCGGAATTGATATAAATACCGCACAAACCAAGGCTAATTTAAATGGCGTAAAGAAAGGAGAAGCAACATCAATCGCTATCATGGAGCTATTGGCCGGCATATGTTGCGTTAAAGGTCCGGCCAGATAGGCGTAAATCTCGTTCGCAAAAGGTGACAAACCGGCAAATACCACCAGAACAAACACGATTACTCGTAATAAACGGCCTCGTAGTTCTACCAGATGTGAAATAAATGGTTGACTATCGTCTAATGAATTGTCTTCGGTCATGACCGCGGTTGTTTCTCTGTGATATTCGCAGCCTCTTCGACAACCTTTTCTTTTAGCTGATTAATCGAATCAAGAGGTTTGGCCAGGTTGTCTTTTAATTTCTCAAATTCTTCCAGTTTGGCTTGTTGTTCTTTTAAGGTTTGTCGAAGCTCTTCTGCTTGCAGTTCTTGCCTGATTTCTGATTTGACATTCTGCACCATATTCCGGGTCTTACCAACCCAAAAGCCGGCAATACGAGCCGCCTTGGGCAATCGTTCCGGCCCAATGACAATTAAACTCACCAGCCCAACCAGACATAACTCCCAAAAGCCAATATCAAACATGACTTAAACTTTATCCTGTTCCTTTTTGGCAGTCACTTCACCATCTAAAGTCTCGCCATCGCCTTCAGTTAATTTATTGTCCTTTTCACCATCTTTCACTGCAGAACGAAAGCCTTTGATGGCACTGCCTAAATCACCACCCAGGTTGCGTAAACGTTTTGTGCCAAACAACAACACAACAATGGCTAAAATAATAACTAATTGTGTAATACTAATGCCCATTTATAACTCCGGTTAATAGACTAAAAAGTAAAAAATTTTAGTCATTAAATATTAATTTCCGCGCTGTGCCTTTTCTTCCAACCCAGAAAGCCCAAAACGACGTTGTAGTTCCTGTAACACATCATCAGGTCCTAAGCCCTGATCGGCAAGCATAACCAAACAATGAAACCACAAATCCGCAGTTTCATAAACTATTTGCTGCTTATCTCCGTCTTTGGCGGCAATAATTGTTTCTGCCGCTTCTTCACCAACTTTTTTTAATATCTGATTCAAACCTTTAGCATAAAGGCCTGCAACATATGAACTTTCTGAAGACTCCTGTTTACGTTGCTCCAAAACTTGCGCCAATTCCTGTAATATTTCACTCATGACTTTTCTTATAAATCAGCTTTGGATCTTTTATAACCGGCTCATTCTTCAACCATTGGCCATCGACCAATTTCCGGTAAAAACAACTTTCTCTTCCTGTATGACAAGCAATCCCGCCTTGCTGTTCAATTTTTAACAAAATCACATCCTTATCACAATCCAGCAAGATTTCTTTAACTTTTTGCTGATTACCTGAACTTTCACCTTTTCGCCACAGTTTTTGTCTTGATCTTGACCAATAGACTGCATACCCTTTTTGCGCCGTTAAAGACAATGATTCAGCATTCATCCAGGCAAACATCAGAACCTTCCCAGTAGTTTCCTGTTGCGCAATAACAGGGACCAGGCCTTCATTGGTCCATCGAATCTCATCCAACCAGGAGCTATTGATCATAAAAACGCACCTCTATTTCACGATCAGCCATGTATTGTTTGGCTTGCTGAATACTGTATTCGGCAAAATGAAATATACTGGCTGCCAAAACTGCATCTGCCTTACCTTCAATAACGCCTTCAGCAAGATGTTCAAGGTTACCCACCCCGCCAGAAGCGATAACAGGTACAATAACAGCTTCGCTAATTGCTCGAGTTAAGTGTAGGTCAAATCCTTTTTTTGTACCATCACGATCCATACTGGTCAGTAAAATTTCCCCGGCGCCATAATCCACCATTTTTTTTGCCCAAGCTATCGCATCAATTCCCGTTGCCTTTCGTCCACCGTGGGTAAATATTTCCCATCGTCGCGGCTCGCCAGCATTACTTACTTGCTTGGCATCAATAGCCACAACGATACACTGCGAACCAAAACGCTCTGCAGCTTGTTTTACAAATTCCGGATTAGCAACTGCAGCGCTGTTAATTCCAACCTTGTCTGCACCCGCATTCAACATTGTGCGGATATCTTCAACGGTTCTAATCCCACCACCTACTGTCAAAGGGATAAAAACTTCGCCTGCAACTTCTTCAACAACATGAACGATGGTATCTCTATCATGATGGGTAGCAGTAATATCCAGAAAAGTAATCTCATCGGCTCCCTCACGATCATAACGTCTGGCCACTTCCACCGGATCGCCCGCATCACGAATATCAACAAATTGCACACCTTTGACAACTCGACCATCATCAACATCAAGACAAGGAATAATTCGTGTCGCCAGCCCCATAATTACCTCAAAATGTTTTCGCTAATTTTTCAGCTTCAGCAAAATCCAGGGTACCCTCGTAGATAGCCCGGCCTGTAATAGCTCCCATAATACCTTCATCAGCTACTTTGCCCAAAGCTTTAATATCCTCAATATTGGTTATGCCACCGGATGCAATGACTGGAATGTGAATAGCTCTTGCCAACTTCACAGTTGCCTCAACATTAACACCTGCCATCATCCCATCTCGGGAAATATCTGTATAAATAATAGCCTCAACACCATCGGCCTCAAATTTCTGAGCCATGTCAATCACATCATGACGGGATAATTTTGACCAGCCATCAATGGCCACCTTACCATCTTTCGCATCCAGACCAACAATAATATGACCTGGAAATTCTACCGCGACATCACTGACAAAATGAGGCTCACTAACCGCTTTGGTTCCGATAATAACGAATTGAACACCGGCCTCAAGATATCCCTGTATGGTATCTTCATCCCGAATTCCACCACCCACCTGGATCGGCACATCAGGAAAAGCTTTTGCTATGTTTTGAATAATCTCTGCATTTTTAGGTTTACCGGCAAAAGCGCCATCAAGATCAACCAGGTGTATCCTTTTTGCTCCAGCCTCTACCCATTTTCCAGCCACGGCAACCGGGTCATCAGAAAACACTGTATCGTCTTCCATACGTCCTTGGCGCAAGCGCACACATTTTCCTTCTTTCAAATCAATCGCAGGTATCAGCAACATTGTATTAACAACCTCAAACTTTAAAAATGTTTAGAACGAACCATCCCACTGTAAAAAATTCTCCAGTAATTGCAAACCGGCAACATGGCTTTTTTCTGGATGAAATTGTACCGCAAAAATATTTTCTCGAGCTAACGCGCAGCAAAAAGTATCGGGATAATCTGTGGTCCCAGCGACTACTGATTCATCATCAGGCCTGGCAAAATAACTATGAACAAAATAAAATCGGCTTTTGGGAGCAATCTTGTTCCATAACGGGTGATTAAAACTTTGCTCTACCTGGTTCCAGCCCATATGAGGTATTTTCAATTTTTTGCCATTTTCAGCCAAAAGTGGCTGGGGGAAATGAATAACTTCTCCTGGAATCAGACCCAGACATTTTGTTCCATTATTTTCTTCACTGAAGGTAAGTAGAGCCTGCATTCCAAGACAGACACCTAAAATGGGTTTCCCGCTTTGGAAGGCTTCTAAAATCACTTCATCAAGCCCTGATTGATGCAATGCATTCATGCAGTCTCGAATAGCACCCACACCGGGAAATACAACTCGATCAGCTTGTAATATTTGGTTTTTGTTTGAGGTTACTCTGACATCGATATTTGGAGCAACATGCTGCAGGGCTTTGGTAATCGAATGCAAATTACCCATGCCATAGTCAATGACGGCTACTGAACTCATAGTTTTTAGAAATTATAAACTGCCTTTGGTTGAGGGCATAATACCGGCCATTCTTGGATCTGCAGTGATTGCCATACGTATTGCGCGCCCAAACGCTTTAAAAATTGTTTCTGCAATATGATGAGCATTAACACCTTTGAGATTATCAATATGCAATGAAACTCCCGCATGATTTACAAACCCCTGAAAAAACTCATGAAATAGATCAACATCGAAACTGCCTATCATCCCCCGAGTAAATTCCACATCATAAAATAATCCTGGTCGCCCCGAAAAATCAATCACAACTCTGGATAAAGCCTCGTCTAAAGGCACATACGCATGGCCATAACGAAAAATCCCTGTTTTATCGCCTAATGCTTGCGAAAATGCTTGCCCAAGCGTAATTCCAATATCTTCTACAGTATGATGACCGTCAATATGTAAATCGCCTTGCGCTTTAATTGTTAAATCAATCAAACCATGCCGGGCAACTTGATCCAGCATGTGCTCAAGGAAAGCAACACCCGTATTGAAGCTGGCTTTTCCTGTACCATCGAGATTTATTTCAATGCTGATTTGTGTTTCGAGCGTATTGCGCTCAATTTGCGCTAATCGTTGGTCCATAATTTTAAAAACTGGTCAAAAAATATACTGCTGTGTATTTCGTAAGAGTCATAGTGTATTGAGTTTATAACTATTCTATACTATCCACGATCAAGAATACCCGGCTTTGCCCTCAATAATCTGAAACTTTTCATTCAACAATGCACGCAAAGGAGCATGATGCTCATCGAGGTTGTCGAAGAAGTTTGTACAAGCCTGTT
>JALSJK010000055.1 GCA_026989395.1 Methylomonas sp. | reverse complement strand
CCATATTTTCATTGACTTTTAGAAAAATTGCCATCATTATTTACTAGTGGAAGATTTTTTAGATTTATTTTGCTGAAATTCAATGATTGGCATCAAAATACAAAATCTGTAGTGCCAACCAGGCATGTTTCAAAATTTCAAGTTCTTGATTTATAAGAAATGTGTTAGAAATAGCCACGAAGATGGGTTAAGATCAACTAACTTATAACATGATTCTATCAGCAGAAAAACATCACTTCCTAAAAATTAGACACCCACTATTAACCTGATTTTCCGTGGTTTATTACGGTATCATTAGGTTTTGTAGTTCTAAGCTATTGAAAAAAATAGTTATAAAAGTGAAATATTGATTGAATTGTATACAGTTCTAACGGCAATATTTGCCGTAAAATATACTTCTATTGGCCTGACGGCACTTTTTGGAAGAAGTTGTGGCGCTCTCGTAAATTGGGTGAACGAAGCGTTATCCGGCATTTTGAAAGGTGTGACACCAACCCCAACCCCGACAAGTAACACTTAAAATTCTCCTCATCCCGGCCTTCTCCATCAGGAGAAGTTTTTTGGAGTAGTGTGTTTTACTTTTACCCCTATACACTGGTTGTTTAAAGTGAATTAACAACTAATGGGTTATTATTGAAATTCCTACTGAAGTGGTTTCATGAAACCGGATGCTCATTTTACAACCTCTAAAAAAAAGACAAAAAATTGACAATTTGTTTTATGTATTAATATTTTGTCTGTTTTAAGCAAATAAATGACAAAAAATTGACTGATTTTCAATAATTAAACTGTCATGTTGGTTTTTTCGGTAGATCATTTTGGGAAAAATGTTCTTTCCAAAAAATTAATGCCCTATAAAGGGACTTTTCAGGAATCAACCCCAACGATGTCACTGATTATCAGCCAATAATTAACCGGAGCGAACTTATATCCAAAACAAAGAATTGTGTATCTGATTGGGATGGATGGCACATGAATTGCTGTAGTTATTATGCGTCAAGCATTGGTTTACTCATTGTGGATAGATTTTTTTAATAAGAATCTATCTGCGATGAGTAAATGTTTTTGTAATCCAAAATAACTGAATGAAATGGCAGAAGTAGACTTTGAATCTGGTGAAGAAAAAAAATCTTCAAAAAAACTGATCATTATCATTATGGCAGTTTTAATATTAATTGGTGGCGGTGGAGCTGGATATTATTTCTTTTTCATGAATGACCCTGCTGCTGAGGGTGAGGAAGCTGTTGAAGAACCAGAAGAAGAGGAAGCAGATGCTGGAAATTCTGGTGTATTTTATTTTGATCTTGACAAGCCTTTTATTGTTCAGTTTCCCAAAGGCAATGAGGCTAAATTATTACAGGTTTCAATTTCAATACAGGTTAATGACGAATTATTCATTGAAGAACTAAAAAAGCATGAACCCATGATCCGAAATAATTTTTTGATGGTTATGGCCGATGCCAATGCAGGAGAACTGAAAACTGTTGAAGGTAAAGAAAACCTTAAAGCAGAGCTGTTAGAAGCATTAAATAAAATCATGGATAAAATGAGCAAGAAAAATCATGTAGAAGACCTGTTTTTTACTGCATTAGTGATGCAATAAACAATGTCTGCAGCTGATTTACTTTCACAGGATGAAATTGATGCGCTTTTGCATGGTGTTGATGATGGTGAGGTTGAAACCGAATCAGAAGAGCTAATAGCCGATGAAGTTCAGCCTTTTGATTTTACCAGCCAGGAACGCATTGTCCGCGGTCGCATGCCAACCCTGGAAATGGTTAATGAACGGTTTGCCAGATATTTTAGAGTATCACTATTCAATTTTCTTCGTCGTTCTGCTGAAATTTCAGTATCAGGTATTCAAATTCAAAAATTTTCTGAGTATGTCCAAAGTTTATTTGTACCGACAAATTTGAATGTGATTCGCTTTGCTCCGTTAAGAGGACGTGCATTGATTGTCATGGAACCCAGGTTGGTATTCACTGCGGTTGATAATTTTTTTGGCGGCGGAGGGCAATTTTATAACAAAGTCGAAGGCAGGGAATTTACACCGACTGAAATGCGGATTATCCGCTTGATTATTGAAATGATCTTCAAGGATTTAGCTGAAGCCTGGCGGCCAGTTATTGAAATTGAATTTGAATATTTAAATTCGGAAGTGAATCCTCAGTTCGCAAATATTGTTAGCCCTTCAGAAATTGTTGTTGTATCAACTATTCATGTTGAGTTAGATGGAGGCGGTGGCGATATTAATATTGCAATGCCTTATTCCATGATAGAGCCTATTAGAGATTTACTGGATGCTGGAATTTCAAGTGACCGGGGAGACGTCGATGACCGTTGGCAAGATTCGCTACAAAATGAAATTATGCGTACTGAAGTGACACTAAATAGTTTGCTATTCGAAAAAAGAATGAAGATCAGTGATGTGATGGCATTTAAAGCAGGGGATGTTATTCCGGTTGATATTCCTGATGAGGTGATTTTATCAGCTGAAGGTGTGCCCATTTCTATTGGTAAGGTTGGATTGTCGGATGGTAACTATGCAATAAAAATTAGCGGCAAAGTCAATCTGGAAGAAATGTAGAAATGATCCGTTATTATGCAATTGGAAAATTTAGAGAAACGTCCCAGACATTCTAATAATGTTAATTAGTAACAAATTCTTGAAGGGTAAGCAATGAGTGAAGAAGAAAACAGCGCCGAAAATTCTGAAGAACCTGTAGCAGATGATTGGGCTGCTGCTTTGGAGGAACAAACAGAAGCTGAAACTTCTGATGCAGATGCAGATTGGGGTGACGCGCTTCAGGAGCAGGCTGAAGCGGAGTCGGTTGTGGAAAACCCGCAAACTGCAGAATTTCAAGAGCTGGCTGAAGAAAAGGCCAGTGGCAGTGGTGATGATGTAAATCTGGATGTCATTCTGGATGTGCCAGTTACCATTTCTATGGAAATTGGCCGTACTCGTATTAACATCAGAAATTTATTGCAACTAAATCAGGGGTCGGTTGTAGAACTGGATCGTTTAGCGGGAGAACCAATGGATGTACTAGTCAACGGAACTTTGATTGCTCATGGGGAAGTGGTGGTCGTTAATGAGAAATTTGGGATTCGTTTAACGGATGTTATTAGTCCTTCAGAAAGAGTAAAACGTTTGACTTAATGAAACAGAAAATTACATTTTACGGATTATTTTTGTTATCTCCGGTAACAGTTTTTTGTGCGCCATTAAATCAAGCGGCAGTTAAACCGATTTCCACTGGAAATTTGCTGAATTGGTCCGCTGGTTTGGTTATTGTGTTAAGTGTTTTTTTTTTAATGATTTGGCTATTAAAAAAAATCAACACTGGCTCGATGACTGGCTCAGGACAATTAAGAGTCATAGGCGGGCTATCGTTAGGAATGCGAGAGAAAATTGTGATTCTCAAGGCAGGTAGAAAGCAACTGATTTTGGGAGTTTCCCCCGGAAAAATTGAAACATTACATGTATTGGAAGGCGATGATTGCTTAAGTATTGAGCAGAAGGGAAGTGCTTGTCAGGGGGATGACAGTTTTGCAAAAAAATTATTTCAGGTAATGCAGCATAGAAGTCATGGCTAGATTATTAATAATAAGTGCTTTGATTGTGGTTAGTGCACCCGCAGTGGCGCTGCCTGGTATTGATGCATTCAGTGTCACCACCAATGCCCAAGGCGAACAAACCTACACGGTAACTATTCAAATTCTTGCCTTGATGACAATGCTGAGCTTGTTGCCAGCGTTATTGTTATCAATGACGTCATTTGTTCGAATTATGATCGTGTTTTCCTTGTTAAGACAAGCATTGGGAACGGGTCAGGCCCCCAGTAATCAGGTGTTGTTAGGGTTATCGTTATTTTTGACTATTTTTATCATGATGCCGGTGTTTGAAAGAGTCAATACTGAGGCAGTACAGCCATATCTCGAAGAAAAAATCAGTGTGACTGCTGCAATCGAAAAAGCATCAAAACCATTTCGTCAATTTATGATGCGCCAGACCAGAGAATCTGATTTAGCGCTTTTTCTGAATATTTCCGGATCAGATGAACTGAATTCTGCTGAGGAAGTACCATTTTCATTGTTGTTGCCAGCTTATATTACAAGCGAATTAAAAACTGCGTTTCAAATTGGATTTTTGATTTTTTTGCCATTTTTGGTTATCGATCTGGTTGTTGCCAGTGTTTTAATGTCGATGGGGATGATGATGTTGTCACCGATGATAATTTCTCTGCCATTTAAAATCATGCTCTTTGTTTTGGCAGATGGTTGGTCACTCATTATGGAAATGCTGGCAGCTAGTTTTTATCTGGCCTGAATTAAAGGAGAGAACAATGACACCCGATACTGTTGTGATGGTGGGTCAAGATGCCATGATTGTAGCAATCAAGTTGACTGCGCCTGTACTATTGTCTTCATTGGCGGTTGGTTTGATTATTGCCATGTTTCAGGCTGCAACTCAGATTAATGAAATGACACTAACTTTTGTGCCGAAATTAATCACGATTGGTTTAGTATTGATGATTGCAGGTCCCTGGATGCTTCAGGTATTAATTGATTATTTTCAAACAGCCGTTAAAGATGTTCCCGGTTTGATCGGATAATATTTTGAATATTACCGAAGCAGAGTTGCTTGCGGCAGTTTCTGGATTTATTTGGCCGTTATTCAGAATTGGCGCCATGTTGGTCGCCATGCCTGTATTCAGTATGCGTGCTGCTCCTGCAAGAACCCGCTTAATCGTTTCATTGGTAGTCACCCTGGTTATTTGGCCTGTATTACCGGACATGCCAAAAATTGAAATGTTGAGTTTTCAAGGGGTTATGGTTGCGCTGCAGCAGATTGCCATCGGGTTATGTACAGGGTTCATATTACAGATAGTATTTGCAACGCTGGTCTTTGCCGGGCAAGGAGTTGCAATGAGTATGGGACTCGGATTTGCTTCCATGGTTGACCCGCAAACGGGCGTTCAAGTACCTGTTATTGCCCAAATTTATGTCATGACAGCAACATTACTATTTTTAGTGATGGACGGTCATTTGTTAATGATCGAAATGCTGGTTGAAAGTTTTACTACCTTACCGGTTTCGGCCAATGGACTTGTAACATTGGATTTGTGGGCGTTGTTAGCCTGGAGTAGCATGATTTTTTCGGGCGGTTTGTTGATGGCATTACCCTTGGTAGCTGGTTTGTTGATGGTTAATGTCAGCTTTGGTGTCGCAACCCGTGCCGCACCCCAGTTAAATATCTTTGCTGTTGGTTTTCCCGTCACTTTGATGTTGGGTATGTTAATGCTATGGCTGACTCTACCCAATATTTTGAATAATTTTTCCGGATTGTTGACCAGCGCTTATCAGTTGATTGGCCAATTATTAAGAATATAAGGTTCTAGAATATGGCTGAAGACAACGGTCAGGATAAAACCGAAGACCCGACCGGGAAACGGCTTACTGATTCCAGAAAAAAGGGCCAGATTGCTCGCTCGAAAGAACTAAGCACCTTCGCTATGTTGGTGACCGGTGCGACCATGTTAATGATGACAGGCAATAGAATAGGTAAAGGGTTGCTTGAAATCATGCGTGAACAATTTTCAATTAGCAGGGCGGAAATTTTTGATCCCGCTGTGCCTGTTTTACATTTGGTTAAGGTTATCAGTAATGGGGTTTTATTGATTGCTCCTTTTCTTGCCGTGATGGTGGTGATTGCTCTGGTTGCACCCATAGCAATGGGTGGCTGGAATTTTAGCTGGGAGGCGATGCAGCCTAAATTTGAAAAACTGGATCCAATTAAAGGCATACCCAGATTATTTGCCTTAAAAGGATTTATTGAGCTGATCAAGGCAATCTTGAAATTTTTACTCATCGTTGCCGGTGTCGTTGTATTGTTCAATCTGGTTTTTGATGATTATGTCAGTCTAAGTTCAAAAACGGTAGAAAATGGAATTTTTCAGGCAATGGACTTGATTGGTTCCGGATTTTTATTTTTGAGCGCTTTGTTGGTAATAATTGCTATTTTTGATGTTCCATATCAACTGTGGGATCACAATAAACAATTGAAAATGACTAAACAGGAAGTCAAGGATGAAAGTAAAGATACGGAAGGAAACCCAGAAATCAAAGGAAAAATTAGACAGTTGCAAATGGAAGCAGCGCAAAGAAGAATGATGGAGGAAGTACCCAAGGCTGATGTCATCGTGACCAACCCAACCCATTTTGCGGTTGCTTTAAAGTACGATCCAAATTCAACAGCTGCGCCAAAACTGGTTGCCAAAGGCACCGACATGGTCGCATCCCATATTCGTAATATAGCAGCTAGTGCTGAAGTACCTTTAATAGAGGCGCCTCCTTTGGCCAGAGCACTTTATTATTCAACAGAATTAAATGAACAAATTCCGCAAGGACTGTTTTTAGCTGTGGCTCAGGTGTTAACCTACGTCTTTCAACTTAAAACCGCATTGGAAAATGGCTGGGATGAGCCGGAATTTCCATCCTCAATTGTAGTTCCGGATGAGTTTAAAACGGAATAGCTACTTTTCACTTTACTCCTAAAAAATCTTATTCCAATCCTTCTGTAAGGAATCTTTTGTCCAATTTTGATGGAAAGATCAATATTCTGGCACGAATGATGTTTATTTTTTCTAGATGCAAAAACCAATGAAAAATTGACACATGGATATTAATAAAATCAAAAACATCCTACAGGAGCTTCCATTATCTGGACTGGGTGCGCCATTAGTAATACTGATCATGCTGGCAATGGTCATTATTCCAATGCCTGCATTTTTACTGGATTTGTTCTTTACTTTCAATATTGCATTTTCATTAATTATTTTATTAGTGGTTATTTATACACTGAAGCCACTTGAATTTGCGGTGTTTCCAACGGTTATTTTGATAGCCACCTTATTACGTTTGGTCTTGAATGTTGCTTCAACGAGGGTAGTTTTGCTTGAAGGGCATAATGGCGGTGATGCGGCGGGAAAGGTCATTGAGGCTTTTGGGGCTTTTGTCATTGGTGGCAACTTCGCCGTGGGTATTGTGGTATTCGCTATTCTGGTTGTCATTAATTTTGTGGTGGTTACCAAAGGCGCCGGCAGAATTGCCGAAGTGGGAGCCAGATTCACTTTGGATGCCATGCCCGGTAAACAAATGGCGATTGATGCGGATTTAAATACTGGTGTGATTACTCAGGATGAGGCCAGGGAACGGCGAGAAGAAATTGCTGCAGAAGCTGATTTTTATGGCTCAATGGATGGTGCAAGTAAATTTGTTCGAGGCGATGCGGTGGCCGGGATCATCATTTTATTTGTCAATGTGATTGGCGGTTTGGTTATTGGCATGGGCCAGCATAGCATGAGCTTTTCTGATGCAGGAGAGGTCTATGTGTTGCTGACTATTGGTGATGGTCTGGTTGCTCAGATTCCATCGTTATTATTATCAACAGCCTCCGCGATTGTTGTTACCAGGGTAAGGGGTAGCCGCCAGGATATTGGTAAGCAGGTCTCAAGTCAATTATTTACCAATCCAAGAGTATTGTTAATTACTGCGGCAGTCATGGGTTTGCTGGGAATCATCCCTGGAATGCCAAATCTGGTGTTTATCCTGTTAGCCTCATCATTGTCAGGGATTGCCTGGCTACTCAATCGGCAAAGCAAGCAAGCCGAATTGGTGGAAGTCGAACAAGCGGCAATGCCAGCGCCTGTTCCTGAGGTCAAGGAACTGGGCTGGGATGATGTGCATCAGGTTGACATCATAGGTCTCGAGGTTGGTTACCGATTGATTCCACTTGTTGATAAAAATCAGGGCGGTCAATTAATGACCCGGATCAAAGGAGTCAGAAAAAAATTATCCCAGGAATTAGGGTTTTTGATTCCGTCAGTTCATATTCGAGATAATCTGGATTTAGTGCCGACAGTTTATAGAATTTCATTGATGGGGGTTATTGTCGGTGAAGCCGAAGTGATGCCGGACAAGGAAATGGCAATTAACCCGGGAAAGGTTTTTGGACATTTGGATGGTATTGCTTGTACAGATCCAGCTTTTGGATTGGAAGCCGTATGGATTGATCCTAATCAGAAAGATCATGCGCAAACTTTGGGTTATACCGTCGTTGATCCGGGGACCGTCATTGCCACACATTTAAGTCATCTACTGCAAACTCATGCCTACGAATTATTCAGTTATGAAGAAGCCCAGCAGCTTTTGGATAATTTAAGTGAATCAGCGCCTAAATTGGTTGAAGGATTAGTGCCAAAAATCCTGCCGCTTGGGGTGATTGTCAAAGTGCTGCAAAACTTGCTGCAAGAGAAAGTACACATTAGAGATATGCGAACTATCGTCGAAACTTTGGCGGAGTTTGGCAGCAAAAGTCAAGATCCGGACATTCTTACCTCTGCAGTACGGGCCGCTTTGGGGCGCTCAATCGTACAGGAAATCAGTGGTGTTCAGAAAGAATTACCAGTAATTACTCTGGAGCCTGATCTGGAACAGTTATTGCAACAGTCCTTGCAAACGGCGGGTGAGAGCGGTGCTGGGATTGAACCAGGGTTGGCAGAGCAAATGTTTAAATCATTACAGGAAAGCGCTGAAAAAATGGAAATGGAAGGCAAAGCGGCGATATTGCTGGTTTCGTCCTATATTCGACCCTGGTTGGCTCGATTCGTCCGTCATTCAATTTCGGGGTTGCATGTGTTGGCCTATAACGAAATTCCTGAAGACCGGCAGGTCAAGGTTATTTCAACAGTGGGTCAACGTGCATAATGAATTTAAGAGGTTACGATGAAAATTAAAAGGTTTGTTGCTGCAGATATTCGCCAGGCAATGCGAATGGTTAAAGAAGAATTGGGTGCAGATGCGGTGATTATGTCTAACCGCTCAATACCGGAAGGGGTTGAAATTGTTGCAGCGAAAGATTTTGATGAAAAGGTCATTCACGACAAATTACCCAAAAAACAGGCATCTCAAGTCAAACCGCAGCAAAAAATTGAGGCAGAGACCAAACCCGTTCATATTGTCAGGAGTCAAAGAAAAATTCAGGCTGATGGCACTGTTCCTGCAATTCCAAAACGAAGATCAACCGATCAGTATTTGGGATATGCGGAGCGGGTCGCACTAAATGCGGCGAGATCGAAAGCAAATAATACCAAAGCGGCTGAAGCATTGAATAAACCGGTAGTTGAAAAACCGGCGGCGCCAGTCCAGGCAGAACTAAAATCTCCGGAGAATCAAAATAGTCTGTTGCTGGAAATGCAAAAGGAATTACGGGAGTTAAAATCCGCCCTGGATAACAAATTAATTGAACCCGAAAAAGAACCTCAGCCAATCAGTAATCCCATTCGCTTGGATTTATTACGAAAACTGACTGAGTTGGGGATAGCAAAAAAACAGGGTATTAAAATTGCCAACCGTTTGTCTGGTCATACTGATGCCAATCTTGCCTGGGAAAAAGCCCTGGAAATGTTGGGTCGAACCTTGTTCACAGTCGAGCAATCAATTTTGGCCACGGGTGGAATCGTAGCTTTGGTAGGTCCAACAGGAGTTGGTAAAACCACGACTATTGCCAAATTAGCGGCCAAATATATTTTGCAGCATGGTCCGGGGACAGTGGCATTAATTACCACAGATAATTACCGGATAGGTGCTCATGAACAATTAAATACCTATGGTCGAATTTTAGATGTGCCTGTCAAAGTCGCTGCCGATAGCAATGAATTGCAGCAATACATTAACAGTTTTTCAGAAAAGCAACTAGTATTAATAGACACTGCGGGGATGAGTCAGCGAGATATGCGGGTGGCTGACCAAATCTCGATTTTGCAACAAAATAATTTGCCGGTTCAGTCTTATTTAGTGATGTCGGCAACGACCCAGTTGAAGACCATGAATGAAATTATAAATGCTTTTCAAATTTTTAATCCCGAGGCGGCTATTTTGACTAAACTCGATGAAATTGTCATGAAAGGCCCTGCAATATCTGCTTTGATTGAGAATCAACTCCCTTTGGCATTTGTTACCAATGGTCAGCAAGTTCCGGAAGATATACATGAAATAGAACCATTGGCTTTTATTAGTCAATGTGCTCAGGAAATTGAACAGGAACAACTGGAGCAATTACAAACCAGCGAGGAATGGATAACTGAAGAGTATGCATAATAATCCAGATCAAGCAGCCGGAATCAGAAAAATGAAACAAATAAAACCTGTTCGAGTTATTGCCATTGCGAGTGGCAAAGGTGGTGTTGGCAAAACCAATTTGTCGGTAAATCTTGGCGTGGCAATGGCCAAAATAGGACGTCAGGTGGCATTACTTGATGCAGATATGGGTTTGGCAAATGTTGATGTGTTATTAGGTATTCGGCCTCAGTTTAATTTATCCCATGTGCTGACAGGTGAAAAATCCCTGGCCGATATTATGCTGGAAGGGCCGGCAGGAATGAAGGTGATTCCTGCTTCTTCAGGTATTCAAAAAATGTCAGATCTTTCCAATGTAGAGCAAGGGGCCATTATCCATGCATTTAGTGAAATGGACGATAATCTCGATGTTTTGATTATTGATACTGCGGCAGGCATTTCACCAAGCGTAGTGAATTTTGCCCGAGCCAGTCAGGAATTGATTATCGTTGTCTGTGATGAACCGACATCATTAACCGATGCTTATGCTTTTATCAAGTTGCTAAACAGGGATTATGGTGTGAATCATTTTCATGTGCTTTGCAATATGGTTAAGTCAATGCAGCAAGGACAGGCTCTATTCAATAAATTGACCAAAGTGACTGATAGCTATCTGGACGTCACTTTACAGTTTTCGGGTGCTATTCCTTATGATGAGGATTTACGAAAATCAGTACAAAAACAAAATGCTGTTATTGAGGCTTATCCAAATTCCAAAGTTTCAAAAGCCATCACTGATGTTGCTCGCAGAATTGATAATTGGCCGATAAAAACCAAATCTGATGGATATTTGGAGTTTTTCGTTGAAAGAATGATCGAATACAGCATCCAGGAGGCCGTTGCGTGAAGGGAACGGCAATGTATAACGCGGTCAAGAAAACTGCGGAAGACATTGATGTTTTACAACATGTATCTCTGGTTAAACGCATTGCCTACCACTTGTTGGCGAAACTGCCGGATTCAGTGCTGGTCGATGATTTGATTCAGGCAGGTATGCTGGGTTTATTGGAGGCAGCAAAAAATTACGATTCGTCGCAAGGCGCGTCTTTTGAAACCTATGCAGGAATTCGCATTCGTGGCTCGATGCTGGATGAAGTCAGGCGTTCGGACTGGACCCCACGTTCAGTACATAAAAAGTCCAGGATGGTGGCTGAAGCTATACGGGAAATTGAAAACAAAACCGGTCAGGATGCCAAGGATAGTGAAGTTGCAGATTATTTGGGAATCAACATTGATGAGTATTACCAGATTCTCCAGGATTCTAGCAGCAGTAAAACCTTTAGTATTGAAGAGTTGGTCCAGACTGGCGATCAATTTCTGGAGCAAAATAGCGAACAGCAAGCCGGTCCAGCAGAAAACCAGATCAAACAGGATTTTATGAAGGCTTTGGCTCAGGCAATTGATGCTTTGCCCGAGCGGGAGAAGCTGGTTGTGTCTTTATATTATGATGATGAACTCAACCTTAAGGAAATAGGGCAGGTTTTGGGTGTTAGTGAATCTCGAGTCAGTCAAATCAGTAGTCAGGCGATGTTAAGACTACGTGCAAGATTAGAAGATTGGCTGGAAGATTCATCTCGCTAGTGAATTTCAAATGATTAAAGAAAAAACTGTAACTACCAGCAATTTGTCTATACTTTGATACACAGGAAGTGAGAATTTTATAGTTTGGAAAATAACAGAAATGCTTTCCCGATTATAAAATTCCCGCTACTAAATTAATAATGTTTTATGTCAGTTTAAGTTTGGAGAGAACCCTTGGATAAAAATATGAAAATTCTTGTTGTTGATGATTTTTCAACAATGAGGCGAATCGTAAAAAATTTATTAAAGGATCTTGGGTTTACCAATACCGTAGAAGCCGATGATGGAAAAACAGCATTACCGATTCTTCAGGCAGGTGGTATAGATTTTTTAGTGACAGATTGGAATATGCCTGGAATGACAGGCATTGATTTGCTGAAGGCGGTGAGGGCGGATCCCAATTTGGTAAATTTGCCTGTGCTGATGGTAACGGCTGAAGCAAAACGTGACCAGATTGTCATGGCGGCTCAAGCGGGTGTCAATGGTTACGTGATTAAACCATTCACAGCTGCAACACTTAAAGAGAAAATTGAAAAGATTTTTGAGCGAATAGACGCTTAAGCCAGAGGAGTGGTCAATGACAAATTTAAGCCCGGACAACCGCTTGACTATAGCCAAAGACCTGGTTGCAGCGCTGGAAAAAAATGATCAGGCAAGAGCGGATCAGTTATGTGATGATCTAGCCGGTATCAGGGAATCTTCACTGTATCAGGAAATTGGATATTTAACACGGCAGCTTCATGACACCATGAACAGTTTTTCAGCAGATTCCTCATTAAATGAAATTGCTGAAAATGACATTCCTGATGCCAAGGAAAGATTGCAATATGTGATTACCATGACAGAGCAAGCTGCAAATCAGACATTGACAGTTGTAGAGGATTTAATGCCAGTTTCACAGGAATTGCATCAGCAGTCCAACAGCCTGGCAGAAAACTGGCAGCGTTTTTTGGTCAAAAAGATGCCTTTTGATGAATTCAAGGATATGAGTCAAGAACTGACAGAACATTTTAAATATTCCGTTGGCGCAGTTGAGCAAATTCAAAATGGATTGAATGAAGTTCTAATGGCACAAGGGTTTCAGGATATTACCGGACAGATTATTCGCAAGGTTATTAATCTGGTACAGAACCTTGAAGAAAACATGGTAGAACTGATTAAGGTCTCTGGAAATAAACATTATCTGGAAAAAAATTCCAAGCAACAGGATTTACCTGGTCCAGTGGTACCCAAAGTTGATGACAGAAATAATGATGTAGCCACCAGTCAGGATGATGTGGATGATCTTTTGTCGAGTTTAGGTTTCTGAGGGAAATAACATGGCTATTGATTTAGATGATGAGATTCTTCAGGATTTTCTGGTAGAAGCAGGGGAAATACTTGAACTGCTGGGTGAACAGCTGGTAGAGCTGGAACAATCACCAGAAGACCAGGATTTGCTCAATGCAATTTTCAGAGGCTTTCATACTGTAAAAGGTGGCGCCGGTTTTTTAGCCATTGATGCTTTGGTGGGGGTCTGCCACAAAGCAGAGGATGTATTTAATGTTCTTCGGCAAGGTGACAGGAAAGTCACCCCGGATTTAATGGATGTTGTCTTGCAGGTTTTGGATATTGTCAATGAAATGTTTGACAATATCCGTTCAGGTGTTAATCCTGAACCGGCAGAACCTGAATTACTGGAAACCCTTCAAACCTATACTCAACCAGATAATGGCGAGTCAGTTCAATCTGAATCAAATAACGATGAAATATCAGAGCCAGAAGAATCAGGACATCAATCTCAACTGATCGAAAATGCTGCAGAAGCTGTAGAACAGGAATTTGCAGCAATGTTGGGTGGTAATGAGGAACCCGAAACAGAGCAAAAACAAGTTACCGAATCAAGTTCAGAATCTAAAGTTGCCTCAGACCAACAAGCCACGTCAAGCGAAGAAATAACTGAACAAGAATTTGAAGAGTTACTGGATGCTTTGCATGGTCCGGGTGGTTCGCCGACAACAAGTGGCAGTGAAGAACCAGCCATTGAACTTCCCAGCGATGAAATTACAGAAGAAGAATTTGATGCGTTACTGGATGAGTTGCATGGAAAAGGTGGAGCTCCAACAGTCAAAACAACAGAAAACAGTAATGAACAACCCGTACAGCATTCATCATCTGGCGAAATTACTGAAGATGAATTTGATAACTTATTAGATGACTTGCATGGAAAGGGAAAGTTTGTCGGTGTTCCGTGTGGTACGAACAAAGAACAGCAAACACCCGCTTCTGAACAAACCAAGAAGCCAGCTATTGAAGCAGAAAAACCCACGCCAAAACCAAAAGCAGAGTCCAAACCTGAAAATGTAGTTCCCATTACCAAGAAAAAGGATAAACCGAAACCGGAAAAACCAGCTAAAACCACCTCTGCTCCTCAAGCAGAAAGCACTGTTCGGGTTGATACCCAGGTGCTTGATGAGATCATGAATATGGTTGGGGAATTAGTGCTGGTCAGAAATCGTTTTCAAACGCTTAGATCGGTTGCTGATGATGAGCAGATTTCCAAAGCAGTTTCTAATCTGGATGTTGTTACTGCCGATTTGCAACTGTCGGTGATGAAGACCCGGATGCAACCGATCAAAAAAGTTTTTGGCCGGTTTCCTCGTGTGGTCAGAGATTTGGCAAGGAGCCTCAATAAAGAAATCAAACTGGAATTAGTGGGTGAAGAAACCGATCTGGATAAAAATCTGGTAGAAGCTTTGGCTGATCCATTGGTACATTTGGTCAGAAATGCAGTTGATCATGGTATTGAGTCTCCGGATGACAGGGAAGCTGCCGGCAAGCCACGGGAAGGAACCGTCGTATTAACCGCATCTCAGGAAGGAGATCACATTCAATTGACTATTGAGGATAATGGCAAGGGAATGAATCCTGATGTGTTACGACAAAAGGCTATTGAAAAAGGCATTATGGATGAAGAGTCAGCAGCACGTCTTGATGACAAGGACTGTTATAATTTGATTTTCGCACCGGGTTTTTCTACCAAAACGGAAATCTCTGATGTTTCCGGCCGCGGGGTTGGCATGGATGTTGTCAAAACCCGAATTACCCAAATGAATGGAACTGTGGAGATTGATTCCATCAATGGTAAAGGTAGTACCATTATCATTAAAGTGCCGTTGACTCTGGCGATTATGCCAACCTTGATGGTCAAGCTGGGCGGCCAGGCATTTGCCTTGCCTTTAGCCAGCGTCATGGAAATTCTGGATCTGGATTTGACAAAAAGTAATGTGGTTGATGGCCAGCAAGTTGTCATGGTCAGAGAAAGAGCTTTGCCATTGTTTTATTTGGGTGACTGGCTGGTTAATGATCCAGGATACTGTTCAAAATCAAGTGGCACTGGCCATGTCGTTGTGGTCAATGCAGGGGGTAAACAGATTGGTTTTGTTGTTGATCAGCTGATTGGTCAGGAAGAGGTTGTAATTAAACCGCTGGGCGCAAAATTACATGGGCTGGATGGATTGTCCGGTGCAACGATTACTGGCGATGGACAAATTGCATTGATTCTGGATGTTCCGGGAATGATGAGAAAATATGCTGCATAAAGGCTTAGTCGTATGCCAATCAGAGTGCTAATTGTTGATGATTCACGTTTTTTCTGTAAACGGATTAAAGATACCCTTGAAGAAGAGCGGAGTTTTCAAGTTGTAGGAACAGCAAATAATGGCCGACAGGCAGTTGCAATGGCTGCAAGTACAAATCCTGATGTTATTACCATGGATGTCGAAATGCCAATTATGGATGGTATTACTGCAGTCAAGGAAATCATGTCAAAATCACCCACACCTATTCTTATGTTTTCTGCCTCAACACATGCCGGAGCGAAAGCAACGTTTGAAGCATTGGATGCCGGGGCGCTAGATTTTTTACCAAAACAACTTGAAGAAATTGATGAAAACCGAGAAACAGCCAAAAGTTTGCTGCGTCGAAGAGTAAAAACGGTGGCTATGCAAGCAGTTAAGATAAAACGTAAGGATGCCGCAGTAAGGAATCATAAACCGGAGATACTGCAAACAAATAATGTCATTAAGTTGCGCCCCATTGTACGCTCCAGGCGTAATGGACAGCGCTTTGACCTGGTGACGATTATCGCTTCAACAGGTGGTCCAGTCGCTATTCAAAAACTAATAGCAGAAATTCCTAATACTTTTTTACCCCCTGTGTTAATTGTTCAACACATGCCTGGAAATTTTACCAGCAGTTTTGCGGAACGTTTGGACCAGTTATGTTCCATGAAAGTTAAACAAGCTGATGAGGGTGATTTGATCATGTCAGGTCTGATACTTTTGGCGCCAGGTGGTAAGCAAATGCTGCTTGAAAGCGGTCGGGGACAAACCAGAGTTATATTAAGAGAAAAAATAACGGGTGAGATTTACAGCCCCAGTGCCGATGTTACTTTGAGTTCAATTGCAGAAAATTTTACCGGGAATGTCCTGACACTGGTGATGACTGGTATGGGTGCAGACGGTAGGAATGGGGCTGAAAAGCTTAAACAAAAGGGTGCGACAGTCTGGGCTCAAAATGAGGTTAGCAGTACTGTATATGGAATGCCTAAAGCAGTAGCTGAAGCAGGGTTGGTTGATGAGGTTATGAGCCTGGATGAAATGGTAAAAAATCTGGCTGGAATAAGCTGATGGATTTTCTTAGTGTATTTGGGGTATTAATTGGTTTCTTCGCCATAGCTGGCGGTAATTATTTGGAAGGCGGGCAATTAAATGCACTACTTAATGGGCCAGCGCTAGTGATAGTGTTTGGTGGAACTGTCGGTGCGACATTGTTGCAGTTTCCACCGTCAATTTTTCATCGAGCAGTGATGATTACCAAATGGGTATTTTTGCCAGAAAAAATTTTCTTGAAAAAACAAATAAAAAAAATACTGGACTGGAGTACCCTCGCAAGAAAAGAAGGGTTGTTAGGGTTAGAAACGGTTGTTGGAAAAGAACAGGATAGTTTTGCTAAAAAAGGATTGCAACTATTAGTGGATGGCAATGAGCCGGAAGTGATCAGAAACTGTCTGGAAGTAGAATTATCAACGAAAGAACACCTTGATTTACAGGCCGCAAAAGTCTATCAGGCGATGGGCGGTTATGCGCCAACGATTGGTATTATCGGAGCTGTTTTGGGGTTGATTCATGTTATGCAAAATTTGTCAGACCCTAGTCTGTTAGGTGCAGGAATTGCAACGGCCTTTGTTGCAACAATCTATGGCGTTGGGTTAGCAAATCTATTGTTTTTACCCGTTGCCAGCAAATTAAAATCCAATATTACTGCAATTTCTCATGCCAGAGAAATGATGGCGGAAGGAATTATAGCCATTGCGGAGGGGGAAAATCCCAGAAATATAGAATTGAAGCTGACCGGATTTCTCGATAATTATTCACGATGAATTGCCGTAAAATTTAAAAGTGGCTTGGGTTAATTATAAGTAAGGACAATCCCATGAGACGAAAAAACAGGCATAACGAAGAACCGGAAAACCATGAACGCTGGCTGGTTTCCTATGCAGATTTTGTAACACTGTTATTCGGTTTTTTTGTGGTTATGTATGCCATTTCATCTGTCAATGTTGGTAAGTACCGGGTCTTATCAAATGCTTTGGATGAAGCTTTTTCCAAGCATGATGTGGTAGAACAATCAGAAAGCCCAGTTGAAATTGGTAAAAGACCGACAACAGTTCAGCCAATCCAATTGGATCATTTGATGACTGAGCAGAAGCGGAAGGAAGAAAAATTAAGTGTCGAAATCAAGGAGGAACGAAGACGCTTGAAAAAAGTAGAAGAACAATTCAATACCTTGCTCGAACCATACATTGATCAGGATTTAATTGAAGTTAAAAGAGATGATTTCTGGTTGGAACTGGTGATGAAAAGCGGCATGTTGTTCCGAAGCGGCGAAGCAGAACTGTCCAGATCAGCACTGCCTTTGCTCAACAAAATCAAGACTATTTTAAAACGCACCCACAATATACTGCATGTTGAGGGCCATACCGATAATATTCCCATTGATACCGTAGAATTTCCCTCCAATTGGGATCTTTCCTCTGCCAGAGCCGCCAGTGTGGTCAAAGAGTTGGCAAAGGATGGCATTAGCCCGACACGTATGGCAGCTGTGGGTTATGGGGAATTTCATCCAATCGCTGATAATTCCACTGAACAAGGTCGTTATCAAAACCGGCGAGTGGCATTGGTGCTGATTTCCCAATCTATAGCCCGTTATAAGTCTCAAGGTCGGGAAGCGGAACCGAAAAGGGTTTCCCAGATGAATTAATTCGAGTTAATATCATGAAAATATGGTCTGTTTCTAATCAAAAAGGCGGGGTAGGAAAAACCACAACGGTTGTGACTTTAGGTGGTTTGTTATGTTCCTGGGGATACCGAACCTTGCTCATTGATCTCGATCCTCATGGTTCATTAACCAGCTATTTCGGTATGAATCCTGATGAGCTGGAAAATAGTGTTTATAAGCTGTTTCACCATGCGACATGCAAACAAAAAGATCATAATCCAAGATCATTTATAACCAGCACCAGGATTGACAATCTTTCAATACTTCCTGCAGCAACTGCAATTGCAACATTGGACAGGCAGGTGGCAGGATTAGATGGCATGGGTTTGGTGATTAAAAATGCATTAAATGAAATATCAGCCGATTATGATTATGTCCTCATAGATACTCCACCCATGCTGGGAATACTGATGATTAACGCTTTGGCAGCCTGTGAGCATTTGGTGATTCCGGTTTTAGCTGAATATTTATCTTTAAAGGGTTTAGAAAGAATGCTTCATACTACGCAAATGGTATTTCGATCCAGAAAAACCCCGCCTGGATACACTATATTACCAACCATGTATGATAAACGAACCAAAGCATCATTAGTCAGTCTTGAACAGTTGCAGGCTGAATATTCTGATCATCTTTGGAATGCTGTAATTCCTGTGGATACCAAACTTCGGGAAGCCAGTCGAGCTGGTCTGCCGGGTTCTTTCTATGCAGCAAATTCGCGGGCAGTAGAAGCCTATGCAGATTTTCTGGAAAACCTGCTTCAGGAACATTCAGGACAACTTGCCAATGTTTCCTGAGTTAATTAATCAGGTCTGCCGGTCATCCATTTGGCACTGTTAATTGTACCTGTAAATAATGAATTAACTGCTATTATTGATATTAATAAAGTAAATACCTGAACGCTTATTGTGAGTGTGAATATTGTTAATAAATGATGATATTGATAGATATCTGAATGAGGTGGCAATAAATTTGATGGTATGAGACCTATAATTAATGAAAATCAAAACACAGGTTAAAGCGTAATGAGTGAAGCTGAACAAAAACTGGACCCGATCATGCAGTGGGTAACTTTTCGCTTAGGCGATGAAAAATACGGTATTAATGTCATGCAGGTCCAGGAAGTACTGCGAATAACAGAAATTGCCCCTGTTCCGGGGGCACCATCCTATGTGTTAGGCATTATTAATCTGCGCGGAAATGTTGTTACAGTGATTGATACGCGCAGCAGATTTGGATTAATGCCTAAAGAACCCGATGATTATACGCGTATTGTTATCATTGAATCTGAGGGGCATATTATTGGCATTCAGGTCGATAGCGTTGCTGAAGTAGCTGATCTGCGTGCTTCGGAAATTGAAACAGCACCCAATGTGGGTAATGAGGAAAGCTCGAAATATATTCAGGGCGTCACCAGCAGAGATAATCAATTATTGATATTGGTCGATCTGAACAAATTTCTAAGTGATGAAGAAAAGGCTGAAATGGATTTGTTTTAAGAGATGATTGCTTGTGAAAGTTAGAAAAAAAGACATTCGGGTAATTCCGCATATTATCCTAAATCAACATTACTAGATTTGAAGCGCCATCTAGATCTAGAAAATTCAACCTAAAAACTCCGTACACGTAAGGCGAAAAAACCGCAAGCTGCAAACAGACAGAAAGGCAATGTAATGAAGCATCTGGTTTTCCTTAATATACTCGGATCCTTGTTTTTGAATTTAATATTACAAGGTAATTGATATAATTCATTGTTTGAAATATCAAAATATCAGGAGTATTAAAATGAAGATACACGAACTTTCAGTTTCAGAGAGGATTATCTTGGCGGAAAAGTTATGGGATAGTATCGTTGATGAAAATACGCCGGTAGATTTATCAAAGAAGCAAAAAATTGAGCTTGACCGAAGATTACAGGCGTTTCTAGATGATCAAGATACCGGGGCCACATGGTCAGAGGTTAAAGAGCGCATTGTTGGCAATGTATGAATTTTATTGTAACAGTTCGGAAAGAAGCTGAATTAGATATTAATAGTGCATTTACATATTATGAAAACAAGCGGGCGGGGTTAGGTAATGATTTTCTTCTTTGTATTGAGGAATGTTTGTCAAAAATAGAACGAAATCCAAAACATTACAAAGTAATCCACAATACACTGAGGCGTATTGCCGTTCGGCGGTTTCCATATCGTATTTTTTATTTAGTCCAAGACGACCTGGTTATAGTAACAGCCGTTTTTCATGCAAGAAAAGACCCTCAAATATGGGAAATTCGTACATAAAAAATCCAATTTACTGGCTTATGTTCCCTTACCCATACTGTAGATATGGCACAGTATTAATTTAAAGTCGAGTGAACAACATGAAAATTCAACCTCTAAATACCCACCCGGTCGTTAAAATAAAACCAATCAAACGAAACAATCAAAAACAGCAGCAAAAACAAACCAAAGACCAGCAAAACCAAATAGAACACCAGTATTCTGATGATATGGAAGATGACCAAGACAATATGCATATTGACGAGAATGTCTGATGGCTAACTTGTTGCAGGCAACAATTTTGTTGTTACTATTAGCTGTTATTGCGGTGATAGTTTGGCTTTTTCTGGAAAACCGGAAAATTAAACTGGAGCAACAGAATTTAAAAAAAGACTTTGAAAAAGTAAACCGGGATTTGGCCGGTTTATGCTCTGCTGCTGTCAATGTTGATACCCGTTTGACAAAAAATAATGCTGTTTTATTGGGGATGGTTAAAGACTTGGAAGAAATTCTTGAACCTGTTACTGAAATAAGCAAAACAGAATTAAACGACTCGCCGCAAACGCCTTATCAAGATATTATTCAGGTTGTAAAGCAAGGGGCGGAACCGGTAGCGTTAGTTCGCCAATTCGGGATAAGTTTCGATGAAGCTGCCTTGCTTATTCGTTTGCATGGAGCCGAAAAAATGAAAACTTGAGGTTTGGATAACAACAAGTTGGCAATAAAAAAGCCTCATCAAAAAATTGATGAGGCTTTTTTGTATAGGGAGTTAGTATATATTTCGCGCGGTCACGACTGAGGATTTCTGACGACTGGGTTTTTGCCGATAGCTGCGTTACTAAAACAGTTGCGTAGCTTGCTATGCGCTTGTTTTAGTGCCTTGCTCTCGACAAAAATCAGTGCGCTATAAATTCCGCATCCGTGACCGCGCGAAGTATAATTATTTAATCTTCACCACCAAAAGCCCCGAGCAACTGTAATAAGCTCAGGAATAAATTGTAAATAGAAACATACAAAGAGATGGTCGCCAGAATATAATTGGTCTCTCCGCCATGAATGATGGCGCTGGTTTCATAAAGAATCATTGCAGACATCAACAAAATAAACATGGCCGAGACTGCCAGCGACAGGGCAGGTATTGAAAAAACCACAGCGCCGATTCCTGCAAGAAAAGCAACCAGAATGCCGACCATCAAAAAACCACCCATAAAACTGAAATCCTTACGCGTAGTCAGGGCATAACCAGACAAACCAAGGAAAATAACGCCGGTACCGCCTAAAGCGGTCATCACCAGTTCATGGCCATTGCTATAAGCACTGAGATACATATTAATAATAGGTCCCAGCGTTAATCCCATAAAACCGGTCAAAGCAAAAACAAACACTATTCCCAGGCTGCTATTGCTGAATTTTGTGGTCAAAAATAGCAATCCAAAATAACCAACCATGGTAATAATCATTCCTGGATGTGGCAAATTGAAGTACATGGCGATCCCTGCAGTGAATGCGCTGAATAAGAGCGTCATCGATAGCAGCAGGTAAGTATTTTTTAAAACTTTGTTAGTAGCCAGAACGCCAGGTTCTGAACGGGTAACAGTGGTATTTAGTCTCATTTCTATTGTTCCTTTTAATGAATAACGGTTTAATTTTACAAAAGATACGGTATATTTGTGATATTTTTTTCTCGACATGGAGGACTGTTCACAATGACTGCTGAAAAACAGCCAACACCGTATGAATTAATTGGCGGTGAAGTTGCCCTGCAAAAATTGGTTGATCGATTTTATCACTATATGGATGTTGTTCCAGAAGCAAAAACTGTCCGAAACATGCATACTGATGACTTAGAGAGAGTAAAAGACAAGTTGTTCAAATTTTTTTCAGGTTGGCTGGGTGGCCCTGATCTTTACCAGCAGGAATTTGGCCATCCCAGGTTAAGACGGCGGCATTTTCCATTTACAATTGGTATTGAAGAAAGAGATCAG